>JBIPPG010000105.1:0-8014 GCA_044368545.1 Chitinophagales bacterium
TAAGATTTTCTTCATTTGCTCAAACAGATTTGGAACTATTAGAAATTGCCTATGAAAAAAAATCTAATTATTTGCTCAGAGAAATTTTTGAAAAATGGCATAATAATTCAAAAAGATTATCTAATGAAGAAATAAACAACTTAAATGATACATTAAAAGAAACTTACCAAGTTTTTAAGACATTCTATAAGCCTAAAAAATTAAATTTGATAGGTGGTTCAGAATTTGGAGATACTTTATATCAAAATATAAAATATGCATTAATCCAAAATGATATTTATATTGAAATGAAAGATAAAATTTATTATACAACTACAGAATTAGATTCTTTTATATTAAATAGTATAATAACTAGTAATATAGATTCAATAAAAAAGAAATACTTTTCAACTAAAATAAATGGAAAATATATACCATGGGTAATGGCTACTTTTCAACCAGAAGATATATATGAAGGAAAAGATAAAAATGTAATTAAAGTATATGACTATAGAGATTTTTATCCAATTATTGAAGATTCAACGATTAAGTCAATAAATTTAACTAAAGATATTTGTACAACTTTGGTTTCTTTTTTAAAGGATTCTCATTCTCATTTTGGATCTGGGGGTGGGCTTATGAGTATTGCTAAAGCAAAAGGAGAAAGTAATGACAGAAAAATATTTTTAGAAAATTTTATTAAGATTTTTTATGGACATTGGGGCGGATATTGGCAGCTTGATACTTATCCCGAAGTTAAGAACATAATTTTTGATAAAAATTTTGAATATACTAAAGTTTGTTATAGAATGGTCTACGAAGGTTACGAGACAATACTAAAAAAAGAAAATAATCAATGGAAAATCATTTCATCAGAAAGAACTTGGATAGAATAAAATTTTTCCATAAAAAAGAATAGACTTTCTATATGAATATCTGTATTAATTTGTTATCAATTTATGGATTTAATTTTGTGCCTTTTGTGGCTTCTTAGTGTTTTTTGTGTATAGCTTTTTCGGAAAGTTTTTAGAAGATTTGAACATTTTTTATGTGGTGTCGAAATCAAATTGTTATAAACGCATTTTACCATACTCAGCTATCATTTTCAACTGGTGACTATTTGTCACCGTTTCATTTCCTTCGGTTATTAACAGTTCATTTAATTTGAACTAATATTTTTAGCATTTTGGAAATCATTTTGATCCGTAAGTATAGCTATTATATCAACAATGGGAAAATACCATATTTTTTTTAAGAATAATCAAATTTACTTTATCTATTTCTACGGGCTTTGTCAAAGAATTGAATTCAAATTATAAATTGGCTACAAAAATAGAAGAAATCTAGTTAAAACAAAAAAAGACTTACACAATGTAAGTCTTTTTTGTACCCCAGGCGGGACTTGAACCCGCACGGACATTACTGCCCACAGGATTTTAAGTCCTGCGTGTCTACCAATTTCACCACCAGGGTAAATTTACCTAGTGATAGATAAATTAGTGGAGCGAAAGACGAGACTCGAACTCGCGACCCCAACCTTGGCAAGGTTGTGCTCTACCAACTGAGCTACTTTCGCAAATCAAACTTTTTTTGGTGAAAAAGTTTGCAAATATAAAACTATTTTCCTAAATGAAAACAATTTTTTTTAATGAGGTCGAGAGCGGATTCGAACCGCTGTACAAGGTTTTGCAGACCTCTGCCTAACCGCTCGGCCACCCGACCTTTTATGCTTTTTATGAGCGCTTCTCATTTTTTGAGAGTGCAAATATAAAACTATTTTACTAATGTGATATTTTTTTTTAATTTTGCACCATATTTTTTAAGAAATTTAACAATAATGCACGATTTATATTCCGATAGAAAACGAATGATTCAAATTTTATTGATTTTGAGTACATCGGTATTTATTCTGCGATTGTTTTATCTACAAATCATAGATACCAAAAACAGAGAGCGAAGCAACAATAACGCCATCAAAGAAATTATTATTTATCCATCTCGTGGTCAAATTTTTGATAGAAACAAAAAATTGATTGTTCACAACGAAAATTTATTTGATATTATGGTGACACCTAGCGAAGTGCCCAAAGATATCGATTCGGTGAAATTGAGCGAGTTTTTGGATATAGATTTACCTTTTTATTCGGAACAAATGCGCCGATGCAAGCTAAAATCACCATACCGAGAAACTCCTTTTGTGAAGCAGGTTTCGGTAGAAAATTACAATCGATTTTTGGAACATATACATAAGTTCAAAGGCTTTTATGGACAGAGCCGTTCCATTAGAAGTTATCCCTATAAGTCTGGAGCTTTGGTGCTAGGCGATATTGGCGAGATAGATAGTTCGCAGATAAAAGCTCATCAGGATTATACCTATTTGAGTGGCGATTATATAGGTAAGAATGGCATAGAACTGAGTTATGAAAAATATTTGAGAGGAGTTAGAGGTGTGCGTACCGTAATTGTAGATGCTTTTAACCGGATCAAAGGGAGCTATTCTAATGGCGAATTTGATTCAAAATCGGTAGCAGGCGATGATTTGGTTTCTAGTTTGGATATTGATTTGCAAGTATTGGGCGAAACGTTGTTGACCCAAAAATCGGGAAGTATTGTAGCTATAGAACCTAGTTCGGGCGAAATTTTGGCTTTGGTAAGCAGCCCTACTTACGATCCCAATTTATTGACTGGAAAAATAAGAGGAAAAAATTATTCTAAATTATTGACCAATAAGTATAAGCCTTTGTACAATCGTGCCATTCAAGGATTGTATCCTCCAGGGTCTACGTTCAAAGCTATTATCGCTTTGGTGGCCTTGCAGATGAATGCAATCGACGTAAATTTTGGGTATAATTGTCCCGGTTTTTATCCTATTGGTGCCAAAAGGCTCAAATGTTCGCATAGACACGCCCCTTGTAGAAATATTATGGAAGGTTTGATGCATTCCTGCAACCCTTATTTTTGTCAAACATTCCGAAATTCAATTGAAGTACCCAATTCTCGAACTTTTTTTAGTGATTATTCAAAATGGTACAAAAATTTAATGCGTTTTGGGGTCAATCACAAACTAGGATTGGATATAAAAAATGAAAAGAAAGGCTATTTGCCCGATACGGGATATTACAATAGAATGTATCGTCGTTCGTGGCGAGCTACTACTGTCATATCGCTGGGAATAGGGCAGGGAGAAGCATTGATGACACCGCTTCAAATTGCTAATTCGTATTGTGCTATTGCCAATAGAGGGTTTTATTATACGCCACATTTAGTCAAAAATATCATCCACGATGGGAAGCGATACAAAAATCCTTTTTTGAAAAAAGTAACTGTTCCCATAGCGCGTTCAAAATATGAAGCGGTAATTGATGGATTGGAGCGCGTAGTGGTATCGGGAACTGCAAGAGCCTCCAAAATAGAAGGAATTTCGCTTTGTGGTAAAACTGGAACGGCACAGAATCCACACGGAGAAGATCATTCCATCTTTGTAGGATTTGCGCCTCGATTTAATCCCAAAATAGTAGTGGCTTGTATTGTAGAAAATGCGGGAAGTGGAGGAGGAACGGCAGGCCCTGTGGTGAGTTTATTGATTGAAAAATATCTCAAAGATTCATTGCCTCCCAATCGAATGGCTCTTGTAAATAGTATTAAAAATAGACATATCATAAATTTTAAATTGAATGAAAACGACAGCATCCCTAAGCACTAAGCTAGACTGGCAGTTGATAATTGCATATATATTATTGATGTTGATAGGATGGATTTCAATCTATTCGGCAGGTTATAATGCAGAAGGTCCCAATATTTTTAACGTCAATTATACGTATGGAAAGCAATTTGTATGGATTGTGATGAGTTTGATTATTGGCTTTTTTATATTAAATGTCAATTCAAAGATATTCAGTATGTTCTCCAATGTGTATTATTTCCTTACATTGGGGTTATTGGTTTTGGTGTTTTTTTTGGCAAAAGAAGTCAATGGCGCCAAAGCTTGGATAGATTTAGGTTTTTTTAGACTCCAGCCTTCCGAATTTGCAAAATTCACAACGGCATTGGCACTGGCTTCTTATATAAGTAATTTGGATTTTAATATTCAAAAAAAATCAAATTTTATCATTTCGGTTTTAATTTTTATAGTACCTTTTATTTTGGTTTTGGCGCAGCATGATATGGGTTCTGCATTGGTATTTTTATCTTTTTTCTTATTGCTCAATCGCTTTGGAATGCCTAGCTGGATATTGTATTTAGGCTTTTATGTAATCATCCTTTCGGTAGTATCGTTGTTGTTTCCAATTTATTGGATAATAGGATTTTTGATAACAATTTCGGCCATTATATTGTATATGATAAGAAAACGCAAAGAGTTTACACAATTTATGATGTTAGCAGGAATTGTCGTATTTGTTTCGGGAATATATAGTTTTTCTATCGATTTGGTTATCAAAAAATTGGATAAGCATCAGCAAGATAGAATATATGTAATGCTTGGAAAAAGCGAGGATGCTAATGGCAAAAAATTGAATAATTATCAAGTTATTCAGAGTGAAATAGCGGTAGGAGCAGGGCAATTTTTTGGAAAAGGATTTTTGAAAGGCACCCAGTCAAAAGGAAATTTTCTACCTGCTAAGGAAACGGATACCATCTTTTGTACTTTGGCGGAAGAATGGGGCTTTTTAGGTTCTATTTTTACATTAGGATTAATGGTTTTTATAATGATTCGTATTATTTATTTAGCCGAAAAACAAAAATCTAAATTCGCAAAAGTCTATGGCTATGCAGTGGTATGCATATTTATGATACATTATATCATTAATATTGGTATGACCTTGGGCGTTTTGCCTGTAATAGGAATTCCTTTGCCAGCATTGAGTTATGGGGGTTCTTCGCTTATTTCATTTACGGTTTTAGTGTTTGTTTTTGTGAAAATGGATAGTGAAAAATGGATTTATGCATAATGTATATATGTTAAAAAATGTATAATTTTTAAACGTAAATTTAAAATAAAATGTCTTATAGTTGAATTTTAAATTTATATATCATGAAAAAAATAGCAACTTATTTGATTTTATTGATAGCAGTATCTGCTTCATCTACAACTATTTATGGTCAAAGACACGGTCAAGGGAATGGTCAAGGATATGGACAAGATAATAGTCAAGGTTATGGTCAGGATTATGGTCATAATGACGATATGTATGACAATCCGTATGATCAATCGCAACCTGATCCAAGATATAATCAATATCCTCCACAAAGAGGTGGAAATTGCCAACAATCTTCACCTCGTGTAGTTATCAATACGCGCCCTATAGTAATTAATCCTTATGCGGTTAATTATTGTCCGCCACCTGCTGTATCTTACTGTCGTCCTGTTGTAATAAATCCATATCCTGTATACCCTGTAGTTAGAAGAGGCTATGCATATCATCATAGAAGACATGGCTACCACTACAGAAGAGGCTGGAGATAAAAGGAGTTTGAAAAACACAAAATGGCTCTTGATTAATTTCAAGGGCTTTTTTATGGAAATTAGTTATATTTGTAAAAAAAATTACATGAAGCAGGATAGAATTAAAATTCCCATTTTAACTTTTGTATCCATTTTATTTATAGTTTTGCTGAATTTTCCAATTCTCAGTACGGTCAATAAACCGTTGTTTTTTATGGGATTTCCCATTTTGTATTTTTATATTTTTTCTATTTGGATTATATTTATTTTATCTGTAATTTGGATTATTAATAAAAAGGACTAAAACTCTTTTTTGGTATGATTTTTGATTTAATTTCCTCTTGTAAAAACAACGAAATTTGATGAAAAAAATAAAATTGGTAATTGCAGTTTTGCTAGCTATTTTTTATGTAAATGCTAATAGTCAACAATTTCTTGTAAAAGGAACCGCTGTAAAATTAAATCCTTTAAATTACCGTCTTACAAGAGATACGAATGATCAAGCAGGTATGATTACTAGTTTGTATCCATTGGATTTGACTACTAATTTTACCTTAAATTTTGATATTAATTTAGGTTTAAATGATGGGGGAGCTGATGGAATTGCCTTTATGCTATCTAGAAATTGCAATCCTACATTAAGCCAAGGACAAGGTTTGGGCGTACAAGGCACAACTAATTCTATTGTTGTAGATTTTGATACGTATGACAATTCTTTTATATTGGATGATTTATCCGATGATCATACCGGGATCTATTCCGATGGAAATTTTTCAAGTTCAACGAACCTTATTGATGTAACAGCTGCTCCAGTTTGTATGTTTCCCAATTGTAGCAATGCGGAAAATGGACAATGGATTTCTATAAAAATTCAGTGGACTTATATCAGTGCTACAAGCCAATCTCTTAAAGTCTTTATTAATGACAGCCTAAGAGCTACTTCTACACAAAATCATATTCAAAATCGATTTTTGAATCAATCCAAAGTTTTCTATTCCATAGCAGCAAGTACGGGAGGTAGCACCAATGAACAATCAGTTCGTTTTCCTTCTAGCAATACCAATGTCACTTATTGTAGTGGAGAATCTATTACATTGACCGCACCTGGCCTAGGGACTAATTATTCTTGGACGGGAGGCATTACTTCTACTACAAATACGGCAACTTTTATGGCTACAACTTCACAAACCGTGACTTGTAATTACACCGATTTTTGTAATAAACCTCAGAGTATTTCTTTTGAGATAAATGTCAATAATATTACGAATCCTTCTTCTACGCAGTTTTTATGTTTTAATGGCGATCCTTCACCATTTTCGGTTGCTACCTCGGCGCTTGCATCAGCAGGAATTAGGTATGTATATTTCAATACTATTCAAACGGGGGGAAATATGTATACCGGTGGTACTTTTTTGGCCGATGTAAATGCAACAAGTGGACAAGCGGTATACGATGCACCTGCCCTTGGCCTTTTGGGTTCTTTACCCAATTCGATAGGGACTTATTATGTATATGCTATAGCCAATCCAGCGCCTTTAAATGCAACCTGTAGACCATTTCAAGAAATTATTATCAATGTAGATAAATATGTAAATAGTGTAGAAAATAAAAAAATATGCATAGGGGACACCTACAAAGGACACTCTACTGCTGGAATCTATAAAGATACGATTAGCAATCCATCGGGATGTGACACTATAAAAACGCTTAATTTAAGTGTGATTTCGGTGGCTTCTAGTTTTAAAGATTCTTTTTATTGTAATTCTTTTACTTTTAAAAATAAAACGTATACGCGTGATACAAATTTAATAGATACATTCAAAGCTACATTTGGTTGTGATAGTCTTTATCTAACTTTTCGATTCAAGAAAATTATACCTATAAGAATTAAAAATGATACCATTAGATTTTGTGATACAATTTCGGTAGCTGGATTTTTATATAATAGAGATACACTCTTGCCACAATCAATTGCCAAAACGGTAGCGCCTTTCTGTGACAGTATTATTTATGATATTAAATTGATTCGCTATCCTGGATTTAGCAATGCTTCGTTGACCGCATCACCAGATACCGATGTAGACCCAGGAACATCTGTGACACTAACCGCTTTCGGGAGGTGAATCGTATTATTGGCCAACAGGTGGAAATACATCGTCACAAGCTACTTATACGATTATTTCAAATTCTATTTTTCAAGTAAAAATTACAGATAGTAATAAATGTGATACGATATTGAGCATTAGAGTCAATATTACGCCTACTGTTACATTCCCTATTATTTTTTCCCCTAATGAAGATGGCGCTAATGAAACCATTGGGCCTAATATTTCTGGGAATTTAACTGTGAATTTTTATAAAATATACAATCGCTGGGGACAATTGGTTTTTGATGGAAGAGGAAGCGATTTGAATTGGGATGGCAAATACAAAGGCGAAAAACAGCCGCAAGGTTCGTATGTATTTTCTTGTGAATATATATTGAATGGAAAAGTGAATACAAAAATGGGGGGAATTACATTGATAAGATAGTATATGAGAAAAATTATTAGTTTTGTATTTAGCTTGATATTCATACAAAGTATGTATGGA
>JBIPPG010000004.1:0-25068 GCA_044368545.1 Chitinophagales bacterium
GGGGTTTATTGGCAAATATTTCAATTTCCACACCCTGCAAAGAACTAATATAAACATACGAACCCAAATCTTGAATCATCCAATTGGGCATAAGCTTGAAGGTATTGATAAAACTGGTGTAAGAGGCTACTCCGTCCGCATCGTTATAAAAATAGCAGGTTTCTATAATTTTCTTTTTATTGTTTTTTAGATCATCTACCTTGATAGATGTATACGAATGCTGTGCAAATTTCTGTTCCATTTCCACAAACCATTCTTTATGTTCTGTCGCACGTTTGCCAATATTGCTGGCAAGAAGACTATATACTGCCATAGCCAGTTGGTCTTTTCGAGTAGAGGCTTGGTCGTATGCTCGTTTTATTTTTAGCTGGAGCAATGTCTGAATTTTTGGGTCATTACATTTGGCTATAAATTCCGAAATATCTGCTGCGTGTTCTAGTGCGTGAATATCCACAAAATCGATATGGACAAATTTTTCTATAAATTTGTGTCTATCTATCTCCGAAGTGGTATGATAATCAAAGAATTGACTAAATTTATCAAACTCCGCCAATAAATTACAAAATTCACGAAATCGATAATAATTTACCGATTCTAAAAACAGCATCAAATCAAAATTCCCCAGCTGATTCATCATAGAACCATAAAATTGATTGAACGTAAAATCGAATAATTCTTCTCGTCCAAGTATCATAAAAGAATAGAGTTCTTTGCCTGTGTATTGTTTTATTCTTTGAAGCGTAGCGTTTTGTGACGTGGCATTATCATTGATTTGACGAATCAAAATAAGCGAAAGTTCATTTTGATCGGCTTCTACGCTATGCATCCCAAAGGCATTTTTAGACGTGGAAATCTGACAGAGTTTTTGCAAATAATCTATTTGACTATTTCCTATCAAATGCGCATCTTCTATGGTCAATTCTTTGCGCAAAATTTTGTCGAGAAGGGTGTATGCTTTCGTATTAAATTTATATTTTTCATAGATTGAAAATAATATTTTCGAAGCCTCGTTGGGTTGGGTGTTTAGTGTTCTATATACTTCATTATCAGGATTTGACAAATATTTTTTGATGCTATTGGGTGCGGCATAAGCTATTTTGCCAAGAATATACCCAAAATCGGTTCTGTTTTTGAGAATATCTTTGTTGTTGAATACAACTTGTGGCTGATAATGGCATACATAGTTGAGAAAAGGCTGTCCAATAGCACTTTTCATAATCCCGCTAAAATTGCTGTCTACTTTATTCAAATTTCGAGTCCAACTCAGAAGTGCGAACTGTGTTTTATTGATACTAAAGGTTTGTTCTATTTGCTTGCTAATTCTATATTCTCGCTCTCTTCGGTCGGCTTCGGGATTGAAACGAGTGGCAAGCCAATGTTGATTTTTGAGCGTAGGCGTATTTTCTTTTTTGTATTTTACTTTCTCCAAAATATAACTGGTAGCGGTAACGTCAAGCGCGTTGTATAGTGGCTGCGTTAGTTTTATTTTTTCGATAATTTCATAAAAACGAGTCAATTTTTTGGAAGGAATACTTTGAAGCATTTTGAGATTGACACCATCTTCTTTGCCATTGGTGATATAGGCTAGAATATTGGATATATCGTCCTTTTCTAGCATTTCCACACACATTACAGTCAGCAAAAAAAGCTCATCCGAATTAAAATCCGCAAAAGCACTATTTCCATTTTCTATATATTCTTCAAACAGCCATTTGCCGCTTTTGGACAAATAATTAATAGCACTGTAGCGACCATAAGCCAATTCATCTTGGGCTATGCGAAGTAGAATTTTTGTATAATTCATTTTGTATGCCACAAAGTCAATCTCCTTCGTGCTGTTGAATCCATTTTTGACTATATCGTTTATATAATTATACAGCGTAGAACCATTGCCAAAAGATTGCTTGATTTTCATAATTTCTTTGATCACCATATTATTGCTGATATTAGCAAAATTTTGTAAGTAAGGATTCATATCGTATTGATATACAAATGTAGCGGGATCCATAATAATGAGCAATTCTACAATTTTGTCAATAAAATCAAAGGTATGAAGTTCTTCCAAATTGTTGTATATCCATCTTGGATTTTCTATGCCTAGGCTTATCAAGATATTTTTTACACTGTTTTCGTTGGGAACAAGCGTAATGGCGTTCAAAATTTCTTCGGGATAATAAAGTGCAAATTCCTGCAAATTGCCTTTTTCCGAGTAATAAATAATGGAAGGATAAAAACGGATGGCTCTTCTGTAGCTGTGGTCTTCAATTTTTTTCTTTGCAAATAAATCGGTATTGGCATCTTTTAAGAAAAAATACAATTGGTTGAAATATACAACTTTGTTGCTATCGGTTATGTTTTCGTCCATTTTTATCGAAAGCATTATGTCTAATAAATCTACAAAAAGCAAGCTATCTTCTTCTTGATACTTGATTTTGAGCTTCAAATATTCGTTGTCCAGTTTTGAATTTAGCACCTCCAAAGCCGCTTCGTTAGCCAAGAGTCCTTGGGACATACAAGCAAAAAGCAGCAAAAACAGTCCTTTTTTTATCATAAGGAATAAAACAAGTCTAGGGCGTTTAATTATTTGTCAAAAAAACAAAAAAAATGGCGAAATCCTTTATTTTTTTATCCATACGTATTTTGAAATTGTATAGAAAAATGAATTTTTGTATTATCAAATTCAATCCTTTTTTGTAATTTTGTAGCAATGAAAAAAGAAATATCTCTTTCGGAAAACGAACACTTCTTAATGCTTGCGCTTAGTTTTGTGGAAGGCATTGGTATTCAAAGAGCCAATCAATTGTTGGCGCACTTTCATTCCGCAAAGAATATCTTTGATGCCGATAAACTCGATTTGGCTTCGCAGTCCTATTTATCAAAAAAAATTATAGCTCAAATTCAAAGCAAAGACTCTTGGAAATCAGCCGAAACAGAAATTGCATTTGCCAAAAAAAATGATATAAAAATCATCAATTATCTTCATCCCGAATACCCCAAACGATTGATTCCACTTGAAGATAAGCCAATAGTGCTATACAAAAAAGGCAATGTACATCCCGAAATCAAAAAATCATTGGCGATAGTAGGCACCCGAAAATCCAGCGAATATGGCGGTAAATTTCTCGAGCATCTCTTTGAAGAACTTGCATCTATTTCTTCAATAGCTATTATCAGCGGTATGGCGCAAGGCATAGACTACAAAGCCCATATGTTGGCAGTAAAAAAGGGCATTCCAACGGTGGGCGTAATGGGGCTTGCACTCAATTCTATTTTTCCCGCAGCTCATACAAAATTGGCAAAAGAAATACTAGAAAAAGATGGAGGCTGGATAACCGAAACCTCTAGTCAGGATAAATTATCGCCGGGATTGTTCCCAAGACGAAATCGCATCATTGCTGCTATTTGTGATGCCCTTTTTGTGGTGGAAACCAATATGAAAGGCGGTTCTATGATTACAGCACAGTTGGCTATGGATTACAACAAAGAAATTTTTGCTTTGCCGGGACGCTACAACGACTCTTTTTCCAAAGGTTGCAATCATTTGATTCAGAATAATATGGCGGCTTTGGTCAATACGCCTCAGGATATTTTGACGTATATGAACTGGGATGGAAAATCCAACAAAGCGGTTCCAAAAAATATTGAAATAGACTTTGAAGGCACGGCTTTGCAAAAAAGATTAATAGAAATAATAAGAAAAACACCACAAGTGGATATTGAAAAATTGACGATGCTGGCTGGTGATCGATATACCTCGGGCGAAATGGCGGAGGCGCTCATAACGATGGAGCTCGATGGAATTATAAGAACATTGCCGGGCAATAAATATGAAATTGTATAAATAAAAAATATGTCGGAAGAAATACAATCGTTGCACAAAAAGTTGGAAAAATTCAAATCCTATTTTTCGGGCAAAATATTTTTAGATGAGAAAACGCGTTTGCTTTATGCTACCGATGCAGGCTTGTATAGAAAATTGCCATTGGCTGTAGTGTATCCACAAACGTCTCAAGACCTCAAAAATCTTATCATTTTTTGTAGAAATAATTCAACCCATTTGACTCCTCGTACAGCCGGCACTTCACTGGGAGGACAGTGCGTAGGCGAAGGCATTGTAGTAGATGTGTCGCACTTTATGAATCAAATATTGGAGATAAATGAAGAAGAAAAATGGGTCAAAGTGCAGCCTGGTGTGGTGCGCGACGAACTGAATCTTGAGTTGAAAAAACGTGGACTTTATTTTGGTCCAAATACTTCTACGTCCAATAGAGCTATGATTGGCGGTATGGTGGGAAATAATTCGAGTGGTTCGTATTCTATAAAATACGGAACTACAAGGGAAAATGTCCTAGAAGTAAAAGGATTTTTGAGCGATGGAAGTGAAGTCATTTTTGGCGATTTGGATATGGAGGATTTTCGTGCCAAAGCGCACGGAACTACTCTGGAAAGTGCTATTTATAGACAAATTTCGTTTGAATTGAGCCATCCATTAACACAAGAATCTATAGAAAAAGAATTTCCCAAAAAATCGGTGACGAGGCGAAATACAGGCTATGCAATAGACCAGCTCTTGGATAGCGAGGTTTATTACAAATCCGAAAAGCCGTTTAATTTTTCAAAAATGCTCTGCGGTAGCGAAGGCACGTTGATGTTATTTTCGGAGATAAAATTAAAATTACATCCACTGCCTACAGAAGATATTGCCTTGATTTGTGCGCATTTTGATTCATTGGAAAAAAGCTTGCACGCCGCGGTAGAAGTTATGAAATTAGCTCCCAACCAATGCGAACTGATGGATAAAACCATTTTGGACTGTACAAAAGATAACTTGTTGCAAGCACAAAATCGTTTTTTTATCAAAGGCGACCCACAAGCTATTTTGATGATAGAAGTAGAAGCAAAAGAAAATAAAACAATAGAACAAGCCATTGAAGAAATGGTAGCGCAGCTAAAAGCCAAAGATTTGATATATGAAACCTCTATTTTATTTGGAAATGATATCAAAAAAGCATTGCATCTTCGAGCGAGTGGTTTGGGGGTATTGCAAAATATAAAATCCGATGACAAACCGCTTGAATTTGTTGAAGATACGGCGGTAGATGTAGTGGATTTGCCTGCTTATATTGCCGATTTTGAGGAAATTATGGCAAATAATCAAACGTCGAGCGTGTATTATGCGCACGCAGGTGCAGGAGAGCTTCACATTAGACCCAAAGTCAATTTAAAAACCAAAGAAGGCCGAGAGCGATTTAGGAAAATAGCCACCGAATCGGCTCATTTAGTCAAAAAACATCAAGGTTCGTTGAGTGGCGAACACGGCGATGGACGAGTGCGTTCGGAGTTTATTCCCATTGTGCTCGGACAAAGGAATTATGACTTATTGAAACGAATAAAATCTACTTGGGATCCTTACAATATTTTCAATCCTGGAAAAATTGTAGATCCTTTTCCTATGGATGCCGATTTGAGAGATGATACCGAACACGAAATTCAAATTCCCGATACTTTTTTAAATTTTGAAAAAGAGGGAAATTTCTTAAAAGCCTTGGAGAAATGCAGTGGCAGTGGGGATTGTAGAAAATCCAGCTTGATAGGAGGCACACTTTGTCCTAGCTATCAGGCTACAAAAAATGAAAAAGATACGACCAGAGCACGCGCCAATATTTTGAGAGAATTGGTTATGCACAGCGAAAAGATTTTTGAGATGGATAGCCACGATGCTATGGAAGTATTGAGCCTATGCCTTAGCTGCAAAGCCTGCTTGAGCGAATGTCCTAGTAGCGTAGATATGGCAAGCATTAAGGCAGAATATTTGTATCAATTTCAAAAGAAATATCCTGCGGATTTTGGCAAGAATTTTATGGCGCATTTTTATAAAAACACTAAAAAAATGCAACCCATATTACCGTTGGCAAATGTGTTTCTTCAGTTACCACTTTTCAATTGGTTGCCCAAAAAAATTATGAAAATAGACTCGGGGAGAAGTTTTCCAAAATACAGTGCCAAACCTTTTGAAAATGAAATAAAAACCCTGACTAAAAACAACACGAATGGCAATAGAAAAATATTTTTTTATTGCGATGAGTTTACCAATTTTTTAGATGCGAGTATTGCTAAAAAAGCAGTGCAGTTCCTCCAAAAATATAATATTGAAATTGTGTTTTTGCCCATTATGGATAGTGCTAGAAGTTATATTTCCAAAGGATTTTTGGAAGAAGCCAAACAAGCCGTAGTTGAAAATATATCCATTCTGAAATCTATGTGGGATGGCGAAAGTGAAATAATAGGCATAGAACCTTCGGCGGTTTTGGGATTCAAAGAAGATTATTTTAGATTGATACCCGCTGAGGATAAAGCCTTTTTGGAAAAAGTAGCTTCTAAAATTATGCTTGTAGAAGAATATGTTTGCAGAATGATAGATGAAAAAATAGTAAAAGAAGAAGATTTTGAAGAATACTCATTGGATATTAAATTTCACGGACATTGTCATCAAAAATCATTGAGTAGTACACAATATGCCAAAAAAATGTTGTCCTTGCCAAAGAATTATACCGTATCTGAAATACCAAGTGGATGCTGTGGTATGGCGGGAAGTTTTGGGTATGAACAATATGAAACCAGTATGAAAATAGGCGAAATGGTGCTTTTTCCTGCGGTGCGAAATGCTTCAAAAGAAACTTTAATTGCTGCAAGTGGCACGAGTTGTAGACATCAGATAAAAGATGGCACAAAGCGCGAATCGCAGCATCCCATAGAAATATTATATAAAGCCCTCAAAAAGTAATCTATGAACGTATCAAAAGGAAAATTTTTGTTAAGCGACCCATTTCTCGAAGATGAAGCTTTTTCTAGGAGTTTGCTCTTGATGATAGAGCACAACGTAGAAGGGAGTTTTGGGCTCATCGTTAATAAAAAAATGCCCTATAAAGTAGATGAAGTCCTCAATGGATTTTTGAAAATAGACAATAATCTTTACTTTGGAGGGCCTGTAGATACCGATCGTTTGTTTTTTATACATAAAACCGCCGAACTAAAAGATGCGGAACCTATAGCGGAAGGCTTATATTGGAATGGGGATATCAATGAACTGAAAGATATGCTTGAAATTGAATATATCAAACCCGAAGAAATCCGTTTTTTCTTGGGCTATTCGGGCTGGGGCGCAGGACAGTTAGATGAAGAAATGGAGGAAAATTCTTGGATTGTCTCCGATTTGGATACACAACTCTTGTTTGAAGATAATGATGACCTTGTACTATGGCAAAAAGCGATGATTCAACTAGGCGAACCGTATGCCGAAATGATTAATTTTCCTGTGAATCCTAAGTATAATTGAGGGGAGGGTAGATTTGAGAGGATAGATTTTATACGTTAGACTTGAGATTAAAGTGAATTTTTTATAATAATTGTCTTATTTTTGTCGTTATCTATCCATAAAAACGATATAATTAATACTCCCTTTACTTGTAAAATATATTAAAAATGAATGTGATTAATATAACAGCTTATACTCAAGATCCCGCTCAGATAGAAGCGATAAAAGCTATGTTTAAGGCCTTTAAAATCAAATTTAAAATTTCTAAACAGAAAGAAGAAGTTCTTAATTATGATCCTGAATTCATAGAGAAAATATCACAAGGAGATAAAGATTTAGCAGAAGGAAAAGGCAAAAAAATAACAATGGAAGAACTCAATGCTTTATGGAAATAGTTTATTTGCCAAAAGCAGAAGAAGACTTGAACTATTGGGTAAAAACAGGCAATAAAGCCATCTTGAAAAAGATAGCTCAAATTACCGAAGCAATCATAGAAGACCCTTATAATGGAATAGCCAAGCCCGAAGCTTTGAAATATCACCTAGCACCAAAATGGTCTCGTAGAATTACTCAAGAACATAGATATGTTTATCTGATTCAAGATGATACGTTATTTGTGTACTCTGTTAGAGGTCATTATCTAAAACTATAAATTTAATAGAGACAAAATATCATATTTCAAAAAATTGTAAATTCCAGAAAATTAGACCTTTTACAATAATTGTTTTCTGAAGATAGTACCTTGTGCGATTTCTTATTATATTTTAGGTAAAGGCGATATTCTTGCCTCATTCATATTTGTGCCAAATGGGTTTCTCTTTAAATAATTATAAATCCCATATCTTCACAACTTTTCAAATATAACTCTATATCATCTTTAACTAATTCATAAGCACTACTATTATTTTTACTTAAATTTTTTAAATAATAACCAACCATTGCAGTTATTTCTCCTCCCGTAGATCCTCTACTTATACATTCTTCAATTTCTAATACAACTTCTTCATAATCAATGGAAAGATTATTTTTTATAATTTCTTTAATTTCTTGATAATTCATTAATGAGTTTTTGAATTTATTACATAATTTGTAGTGTCCTTAAAAGCGCATTATCCTCAAAAGATTCGTTCAATTTCTTGGGTTTCATATTCTATATTTTTCATTTATCCCACAAAGATAGTGTTTTTTTCAAAAAAATTCAAATTCTATTAATGTCAATAATCTCATTCATTCTTTGATGAATACAAAGCCACGGCTAAGGGAAAATCCATTCCGTTCAAAAACCCAAAATTTCCAAAAATATTCGTATCTTTGTAGTTCTAAAAATTTTAAAATAAAATAATAAATATACAAAATATGTCAGTTGGATTTTTTAATGTGCCTAAGGCAAAAAATGAACCCGTAAAACAATTTGCAAAAGGAAGCGTAGAGCGCGAAAAACTTCAGAAAGCATTGGCCGAATTGAAGTCAATGAGCATCGATGTGCCTATGATTATTGGCGGAAAAGAAGTGACTACGGCCGATAAAATCAAATTGACACCACCACACGAGCATACTCATATTTTGGGTTATGCTTCAAAAGGAGATAAGAGCCACGTGGAAGCGGCTATCAAAGCTTCTTTGGAAGCCAAAGAAAAATGGGCTAATATGTCTTGGGAGCACAGAGCGTCTATCTTCTTGAAAGCAGCGGATTTGTTGCGCGATAAATACAGATACACGGTTTTGGCAGCTACAATGTTGGCGCAGAGCAAAAATGCATTTCAAGCAGAAATTGATGCGGCGTGCGAATTGATCGATTTCTTGAATTTCAACGTAGATTTTGCTACCGATATTTATAGAGAACAACCTATCAGCGGTGATGGTATGTGGAACAGAATGGAATATCGTCCTTTGGAGGGATTTGTTCTGGCGGTGACTCCTTTCAACTTCACAGCTATTGCTGGAAATCTTCCTACAAGTGCTGCTATGATGGGAAATACCGTAGTATGGAAATGTGCTAATACACAAATCTATTCAGCGCATTTTTTAATGAAATTATTTATGGAAGCAGGATTGCCCGATGGTGTAATCAATTTGGTGTTTTCGGGAGGAAAAGAAGTGGGCGAAGTTTGTTTTGCACACCCCGATTTTGCGGGCGTTCATTTTACGGGTTCTACAGGCGTATTCCAAGATATGTGGCGTAGTATTGGAGACAATATCCATAAATATAAAACTTATCCAAGAATTGTGGGCGAGACAGGAGGAAAAGATTTTGTGTTTGCACATCCAAATTGCGACGTAAAAGCCTTTGCAACGGCCTTGACAAGAGGTGCTTTTGAATATCAAGGACAAAAATGTAGTGCGGCATCAAGAGCCTATGTGCCTGCATCCATTTGGGAAGCGGTAAAAGGATATATGAAACAAGATTTATCTGAAATTACAGTAGGAATTGTTGATGATTTCTCCAATTTTGTAAATGCAGTTATTGACGAAAAAGCGTTTGATTCCATAGCTTCTTATATCGATTTTGCCAAAAATTCAAGCGATGCAGAAATTGTATTAGGAGGAAATTATGACAAATCGAAAGGATATTTTGTTGAACCAACGGTTATTTTGGCAAAAACGCCAAACTTCAAGACTTTATGTGAAGAAATCTTTGGCCCAGTATTGACTATTTATGTATACGAAGATGCTAAGTGGGAAGAGATGTTGGAGATTGTAGACACTACATCGCCGTATGCGCTTACAGGTGCTATTTTTAGCCAAGATAGATATGCTTTGGAGACAATGACCAAAAAATTATCTAATGCCGCTGGAAATTTCTATATCAATGATAAACCTACAGGTGCGGTAGTAGGTCAGCAACCATTTGGTGGCGCACGTGCTAGTGGAACGAATGACAAGGCTGGTTCTAAGTTGAATTTGCTTCGTTGGGTAAGTATGCGTACGATCAAAGAAACGTTTAATCCACCCGTAGATTTCAAATATCCATTTTTAGAAAAATAAACATACAGATGAAATGAACAAGAAAATAATCGAGCTTTGTTATACTCATAGCGAATATTGTTTTCTTGTGAATTGCATTTGACATAATAAAAATTCAAAAACATACAAATGAAAAAAATTCAAATAATTGCTTTAATTTTTATCATTGCGGCAATAGGAGTTATCATTTTTACTACGATGAAGGATTCTTCGGAGTATGCCGATTTTGCGCAAACTATGGAAAATGAAGGCGATGAGTATCACGTGGTGGGTAGGCTCAATAAATCTAAGCCGCAGTTGTATGAACCATTGAAAAATGCCAATTATTTTGAATTTTATATGACCGATGAAAAAGGCGTGGAGAGCAAAGTGGTCTACAACGGCTCCAAACCCGATGGTTTTGACCAAAGTGAAAAAATTGTAATTGCAGGGAAATATGAGAACAATCAGTTTGAAGCTTCGCAAATATTGATGAAATGTCCTAGTAAATACGTGGATGAAAAGGCACAAATGTAAAATTTATTCTTGTGAAATTTGTCAACTGGAATTGCAATGGCGCTTTTAGAAATAAATATTTAGAAATTGCATCATTGGATGCAGATATTTATATTATTCAAGAGTGCGAAAATCCAGAATTATCAAATCATAAAGATTATATAGAATGGTCAAAAAACTATTTGTGGATAGGAGATAATAAGAACAAAGGGATAGGCGTTTTTGCAAAAGAAGGTATTTTGCTTGAAGCTTTAGATTGGGATTCTAACTATGAAGGGCATCGGGTAAAGCTTTTCTTACCAATATTAATAAATAAATCATATCAATTATTGGCCGTATGGACACATAGAAATAATTCTCCAAACTTTGGATATATTGGTCAAATGTGGAAATATTTGAAAATAAATAAAGAACGATTCAAAGATATATTGATAATTGGAGATTTGAATAGCAATTCTATTTGGGATCAATGGGATAGATGGTGGAACCATACGGATGTTATCAACGAACTAAAAGAGCAAGAGATAGAAAGTGTCTATCATTATATAAATAAAGAAGAGCAGGGAAAGGAAAAAACGCTAACTTTTTTTCTTTATAGAAATATTGAAAAAGGATATCATATAGACTACTTCTTGATTAATTCAAAGTGGCTTGAAAACATAAGGTCATATGAGATTAAACAAAGTGATTTTTGGTTGAAATATAGCGATCATATACCACAACTATTAGAAATAAATATTTAAAATAATAAACAACATTATCATGTTAGGATTAAAACTACCTACCGACCCAAGATGGGTCAACTTAGCAGAAAAATCAATTGAAGAGATTTTGACCGATCATGCTTATTGCGAGCAAAAAGCCGCTTCGTCGGGTATTTCATTAGTGATTAATTATCCTTATTTAGAGGATTTGGTAGCGCAGGTAACGGATGTGGTAGAAGAAGAGTGGGGACATTTCAAAATGGTATTGGACGAGCTCAAAAATAGAGGCTTGAAACTGGGTTTTCAGCGCAAAGATTTGTATGTAAATGAATTGAACAAACGCATCAAAAACAATGGCACCAAAGATGAAATGTTGATGGATAAATTATTGCTTTTGGCATTGATAGAAGCTAGAAGTTGCGAAAGATTTAAGCTGTTATCGGTTTATTGCGAAGATTTGGAATTGCGAAAATTCTATAAAAAACTGATGGTTTCCGAAGCGGGACATTATAGAATGTATTTGGATTTGGCCAAACAGTATTTGGATAAAGAAAAGGTAGAAAAACGCTGGGAAGAGATCTTAACCATCGAAGGCGAAGTAATGACTTCTATGGAATTGAGAGGCGATAGAATGCATTAGTAGCTTCCCCCAAAGCAAAAAAACTAACTAAACCATACTTTTTTATGTATAACATAAAAATACATTTATTTTTAGTTGTAGTGTTTTTAAGCAAAAGTAATTGTGTATTAAAAGCCCAAGAGGTCTATTATCTTGATAAAAATTATACAGAAAAAACAAAGGAAATAGATTCCTTGATAAATTGTAAAAACTGGGTCAAAGCCACAATAGTATCAAACAATTTTTATACAAAATATAGAAGTGTTTTACCTTTTCACTTATTCAAAAGTGCCGAGTTAAATGCCATTTTTGCAAATAATGAAAAAGCATATTATTTTTTGGAGAAATTAGCTAGTGATAAAAATTTTGTGTATTTCGACAAAGTAGCAAGCTCGCCAGCTTTTGTAAAAATGTCTGGCAATGAAAGATTTAATGAAATAATTGAGAAAATAAGAAATAATTGGAAACATTATATAGATTCATTTGAGAAGAAAGAAATAGCCAATGAACTTTTTGACATTTATAATGATGATCAACGAAAACGCTCTCAATATTTGTTCTACGAATCTATGTTAGATTCATTTATCCACAAAGAAGAATTAGAGAAAGAAATAGCCCTTCAAGACCGTATTAATCAAATAAGAATATTGAATTTAATTGAAAAAAATGGTTGGTTGTCTGAAAATCAAGTAGGGTTATCCAATGAAGCATATTTTTTGGTTTTTCAACACGCTGAGAATGATTTTCAAAAAAAGTATTTCAATATAATAGAAAAAGCATACAAAGAAGGTAATGTAAAACCGAGTAATTTTGCTCTTTTTGAAGATAGGCTTTTGGTAAATGCGGGCAAAAAACAAAAGTATGGAAGCCAAATAAAGATGTATAAGAAGGAATGGGTATTGTATCCTATAGAAAATGTAGATAGTATAAATTCAAAAAGAGCTAAAATGAATTTAGAATCTATAGAAAACTACCTTGGATTTTTTAATATAAAGTGGTCTTTGGAAGAATATAAAAAAATGGAAAAAGAATTGTGTAAATTCTTCAATATTTCACCATAAAAAAAGCGAGAATAAATCCATTCTCGCTTTTTTTGTATCGGGATAAAATTTATTTATAAAATTGTTATTTAGGCTTGATTTCCGTTCTGAAAATTTTATCCCAAAACATATTGCTCACACCAAATCCTTCTTCAGGTGCTACAAAATGATGTGCCATGTGATGTTTTTTTAACTGAATAAACAAAGGATTGTCCCATCTAGCGTGATGCACGGCATAGTGAAGCATATCGTAGCACAAATATCCAATTACCATTCCCGAAAAAGCAGAATAGGAAGCCCCTTCACCACCAAATGCATATTTGAATATAAAGATAAAAGGAATAGAAAGCAAAATAGACATAATCGGAGGCATTACCAATCTTTTAGAATCATTTGGGTAATCGTGGTGAATACCGTGCATTAAGAATGCAATTCTTTTTCCAAAATCACTTGTAGGGTGATAGTGAAATACAAAACGATGGATAAAATACTCGGAAAGTGTCCAAAAAACCAACCCTACTAATAAATATGCAAGAGATTCAATTATACCAAATTGAAAAGTGACAACAGATGTATAAAGACAATATAAAACCACAGGAACCCATACAATCAATGGAAAAGACCAATGTATTCTAGAACACCAGTCTAGAAATGGATTTTGGAAAATTCTAACGGTTTCATCTTTTAGAGAAACAAAGTTTTTTTGGCTGCTCATGATAAACAAATTTTAATACAAAAATATTGATTTTTCAATAGACTGCGCTAATTTAATTTTCGATTATTGTGGTTCAAATCCTAGAATAAATCTGAATTTACCGTATTTCTCAAAAATACTTCCTCCTTGTAATGCACTAGAAACTTCTTTGTCTACCCCAAATCCATAATCAAATCCTAGCAATCCAAACATAGGTAAGAAGAAACGAACACCCGCACCAAAAGATTTTTTGACTTTGAATGGATCATAATTTCTCATACCTTCCCAGCCGTTACCTGCTTCCGCAAATAGCATACCGTAGATAGTAGATTGTGGATTGAGTGAAATAGGATATCGTAATTCGAATAAGTATTTGTTAAATACCGTAGCGCCTTGAAAATACTCTCCTTGATCATTTATCGTTACTTCGTTGTCGTTGTATCCTCTCAAGGCAAATGTCTCTTGACCAAATTGATTCCAAGCTACCAAACCGTCTCCTCCAATACGGAATCGCTCAAATGGAGAAATACCGTAGCTAGAATTGTAATAACCCAATGCACCAAATCTAAGACCTAATCGCGCTACTAAATTGCCTGCAATAGGAGTATAAATATCTGTTGAGAATTTTGTTTTGTAGTACTCTATCCAATTCCATCTGTCGCCATTAGAAAGTGAAGCATCGCTATAATTCAACTTACGAGCTTGAAACATTTGAGAGTAAGGAAGCGTAGCCTGCATTGAAAACGTAAAAGTAGAACCACTTGTAGGATATAACTGAGGCCCAATAGGTCCTTGAAGTGAATTCCTAGTCAAAGTAAATCTTCCAAAGATATTGTTTACATTTCCATCAGAAATTCCTGTGAAAAATTGATAATTTGTCAAATTATTGTTCTCTGCAGTGATCCCAAAAAATGCGGTAAAGTAGTCATCGGGCCATTTGAGACGTGTACCTACTTCTATAGATCCATTGGTTCTTACATAACTTCCTGTAACGGTATTTCCACCCACTACGGTGTTGAATCTACTATGTGTACCCGAAATTTGAAGCGATGTTGGTTTTTTGCCACCTAGCCAAGGCTCCGAAAAAGATACGTTGAATATTTGACTGGCCAAACCCGATGATTGTACATTGAGCGAAAGCGTTTGTCCATCGCCACTTGGTAGCGGTTTCCAATATCGAGTTTTAAATAGATTTCTTATTGAGAAATTTGTAAAATTTAACCCAACTTGACCGTAAACAAAATTAGCATATCCAAGAGATAGCGATAATTGATCCGAAGGTTTTTCTTCTACTACCAAGTCAATATCTACCGTCCCGTCGTCTTTTGGTTTTGGTAAAATTTGCATCGTTTCGGGGTTGAAATATCCCAATGCGGCTATTTCTCTTTGTGTTCTAATTAATTTTGAACGGTCAAATTTATCGCCCGGTTTAATTCTCAATTCTCTACGAATAACTTTTTCATTTGTTTTTTCATTTCCCGAAATATTGATATTGTTGATAGTAGCTTGTTGACCTTCATATACTCTCATTTGAATATCAATGCTATCGCCCACTACAGCTACTTCGATAGGGTCAATGCTAAAGAATAAATATCCGTCGTCCATATACAAGGAACTCACGTCATCTCCAGCTTGGCTTTGTTGCAGTTTTTCTTCCATTTTTTTGGAATTATATACATCTCCTTTTTTAATGCTCAAAATATTGCTAAGAATAGTATCGTTATATTTGGTGTTTCCTACCCAAGTAATATTTCTGTAATAGTATTTTTTTCCTTCGCTTATTTTTAGGATTAACCCTACGTTTTGATTTTTTCCAAAAATAGTAGTATCCCATACCACTTCAGCATCACGATGTCCAATAGACGCATAAAAATCTTTTATTGCTTTTCTGTCTACTGTTTTGAGATCTATAGGGTTGTATTTTGCACCTTTAAAAATATTAGGAGAGATAAATGTAGAAAGATAATTCATCATATTTTTTGGATTCAAAGCACCCATTCTATCGTACCAAGTCCACGTAGTATCTTTGAAATGTTTTTTGAACTTTAGCATCTCAAAAAGCTTAATGTTTGCAGCTTCTTTGTTTTGCTCCATTGCTTTTTTGAGTTTGTGATCCGAAGCTTCGCTATTTCCTATAAATGAAATATCGTCAATACGGTATTTAAGTCCTCTTTTTACATCGATAGATAAGGCTACGCTGTTTGGAATTATAGAGTCTTTCTCCGTTTCAATAGCTACTTCGGTATTGATAAATCCTTTGTCTTTGTAGAATTCTTTGATAGTATTGGTAATGCTTGTTTTGATATTGTCGTTGAATACAGTACCTGTTCTAAGAGATATTTTCCCGCGAATATCTTCTACGTCACCTTTTTTTATGCCCGTAATTCTATATTTACTCATTCTAGGTTTCTCCTCTACTTTTACAAGAAGAAATACATTGTTTTTGTCATATCGTTCAGCTATGATTTTGATGTCGGAAAATAGACCTTGTTTCCACAATGTTTTGATAGCATTAGAGATGTCATATCCAGGAATTTCTATGGTTTGTCCTACACGAAGTCCCGATAACGAAACAATCACTGCATTTTCAAGAGTTTGTGTGCCCTCTATTCGTATTGCGGCAATATTGTATTCTTTTTGTTGAGCAATAGTATAGGAATACAGCATAAAAAAACAAACTGTAAAAAGGCTTTTTGATAAGATTCGTTGCATTGGTCTATATAAGAAATTTAATCTGCAAATATGGTGAAAAAAAAATTATTATCCACAATTTAAAACGTTTCAAGTCAGTTTTTTAGAAATATTATAGATTGTAAAGAAATTTTAACCCAAATTGCGCATTAGGTTATTATGAAGTAATAAAATAAGGGCTTAATTGGGTTTAATAAAAAAGCTCGCTTCAATTCACTTGAAACGAGCTTTCTTTTATTTTTTTAGACAAATACTATTTCTTTTTGCCGCCGTCTGTCTTGGCTTCCATGCTCAATGTAGCGTGAGGCACCGCCATAAGACGTTTTTTATCAATCAAATTTCCTGTTTTTCTGCAAATTCCGTATGTTTTATTTTCGATACGAATCAATGCATTTTCTAAATTTTGAATAAATTTGATTTGACGATTGGCCATATTGCTCAAATGCTCTTTTTCATTGGTATGTCCACCGTCTTCCATGCCTGTAAATTTGATATCATCATCATTCAATTCACTTTCTTTCATGGCTTCTTGGTAGAATGTTAGCTCTTCTCTCGCTTCTTTTATTTTGCCATTGATTAATTGACGAAACTCATTAAGCTCTTCGTCGTTATATCGTGTATGGCCTATAAAAGGTCCTGATATTTCTGCATATTCATCCTCGTCATAAAAATTGTTTGAATCATTGGCACCTTCTTGGTCGTTAATTTTCAAATCCAGCTCGTCTTTTTTTGTCATAATTGGGTTACATTTTATTAATTAATAAATCTATTTTAAGGTCATTTAGTTCCACTTCAATTCCATTTTCTATTTTTTCTACAAAAGAAATTTGATTTGCAAGTACTTCATTCCTAATGTATTCGCCAAACTCAGCTATCATTTTTTTCAGATCTTCATGCGATGTTATCAAAATATTAATTTTATCTGTTACATTAAAATCTTGGTCTTTTCTATAATTTTGAACTTTATTGATAAATTCTCTTGCCAAACCTTCGTTGATCAAATTCTCGGTCAATGTAATATCAAGGGCAAGAGTCAGTCCATTTTCACTTGCTACCAAGAAGCCTGGCATATCGCTCGTGCTGATTTCTACTTCTTCGAGCAATATTTCATAATTTCCAACCTGTATAGCTTTGTTGCGTTCTACAACAGCAATTTTTTCTTGATCAAACGCTGCAATTTCATTGGCAATAGCTGCCATATCTTTCCCTAATTTCTTACCTAAGAGTTTGAAATTTGCCTTTGCCGATTTTACAAAAAGTCCAGAACCTTCATCTACATATTCAAGTTCTTTTATATTGACTTCGGACTTAATTATATCTTCAATTTTGAGAAAATCTTGTTTTTGAGCTTCGTTTAATATAGGAATCAACGCTTTTTGGAGTGGCTGACGAACTTTTATTTGTTCTTTTTTTCGCAAAGACAAAATCATAGAACTGATGTCTTGTGCCAGTGCCATTCTTCTTTCTAAGTCTAAATCTATTTTTGATGCATCAAATGCAGGCCAATGCGTTAAGTGAACCGAATCCCATTTTAGTGCAGTATTTTCTGCCTTTGCTTTGTCTTTTATTGGAGCGGTCAATTGTGCATATAACCAATCTGAAAAGAAAGGTGCAATTGGACTCATAAGTTGACTCAATGTAACCATACATTCAAAGAGGGTTTCATAAGCCGCTTGCTTATCGGTGCCCACCTCATTTTTCCAAAAACGTCTTCGGCTCAATCGGATAAACCAATTGCTCAAATTTCGGTCTACAAACTCATCTATAGCTCTAGCCGCAAGGGTTGGTTCAAAATTTTCAAAAGCTTCGCCCACCTCTTTTTTCAAAGTATTGAGCTTGGAAATAATCCATTTGTCTAACTCTGGTTTTTGATCATTGGGGATGGTATTTTTTTCATCCAATACAAATCCATCAATATTAGCATAAAGCGTAAAGAAAGAATACGTGTTGAATAGCGTACCAAAAAGCTTTCGGCGAGCTTCTTCTACACCTTTTATATCAAATTTTAGATTGTCCCAAGGAGAAGAATTTGAAATAATATACCATCTAACCGCATCGGCACCATATTTTTCCATCGTTTCAAATGGATCAACGACATTGCCAAGACGTTTACTCATTTTTACGCCATTTTTGTCTAATACAAGTCCATTTGAAATGACATTTTTGTAGGCTGGCTGGTCAAAAAGCATAGTAGAAATTGCATGAAGTGTATAAAACCATCCACGCGTTTGATCTACACCTTCCGCAATAAAATCGGCCGGATAAGAGGCTTTGAATTTATCTTGATTTGAAAAAGGATAATTCCACTGCGCATAAGGCATAGAACCGCTATCAAACCACACGTCTATAACGTCCAATTCTCTGGTAAGTACTTTGTCCTCTTTTGTTAATGTTACAAAATCAATAAACGGTTTGTGAAAATCGCCTTTATTTTCGTCGAATTTTGCTAAAAACGTATTATTTTTCTCTATATGATCTGCGCTTAAAAGTCCCGATGCATTTGCTTTTTCTATTTCTTCAAATAAATGGTCTTTTCCGCCAATACATAATTGCGTTTCTTTGGTTTCATCTACCCATATTGGTAAAGGAATTCCCCAAAAACGACTTCGGCTCAAGTTCCAATCTTGAATGTTTTCTAGCCATTGACCAAACCTCCCAGAACCTGTACTTTCGGGCTTCCAGTTGATTTTTTTATTATTAGCTATCAATTTTTCTTTCAAGGAAGACATACGGATAAACCAGCTATCGAGTGGATAATATATAATAGGCTTATCGGTTCTCCAGCAATGTGGGTAGCTGTGTACGTATTTCTGCACATTAAAGGATTGTCCTCTTGTTTTGAGGTCTATAGAAATGTCAATGTCAGGGCTTTTGTATTCAGCTTCATCGCGGTAATTTTTTACAAATCTCCCCGATAAATAACCCATTCCGTCTACAAATTTACCTTCGCGATCTACCATAGTCAACTCTCCAATGCCATTTTCGGCAGCTACCTTGCGGTCATCCGCTCCAAAAGAAGGCGCTATGTGTACTATTCCCGTTCCGTCTGTAGTGGTTACAAAATTTCCAGTAATTACTTTAAAAGCATCGCCTTGAATATTGTTTTTCGCATTGCTTTCAAAAGGTAATAGTTGTTTGTATGATATTCCTGCCAAATCAGCTCCAGCACAAGTTCCTAATATTTGAAAAGGAATGTTTTTTTCATCAAAAATTAATTCCTCTGAAAGTTCTTTTTGGTTTTCAGGTTTGAACCATTTGCCTATCAAATCTTTTGCTAATACAACGGTTTGTGGTGTTTTTGTATAAGGATTGAACGTATTGACAAGGCAATATTCAATTTTTGGGCCTACGCACAAAGCGGTATTGGAAGGCAAGGTCCAAGGTGTCGTCGTCCAAGCTATGATATATATATTCCCTTCTATATTAGATTGGAATAAATCTTTTGTTTTTTGAAGAGAAGATTCTTCTATCTCAAAACAAGCCACGGCGGTAGTATCAGTTACATCTTTGTATGCTCCGGGCTGATTGAGTTCGTGGCTACTGAGTCCTGTACCCGCAGCTGGAGAAAAGGGCTGAATTGTTAAGCCTTTGTACAACAAATCTTTGTTGTATATTTCTCTAATGATATGCCATACCGATTCTATATATTCATTTTCGTAGGTAATATACGGATTATCTAAATCGAGCCAAAAGCCCATTTTATTGGTAAGGTCATCCCATTTTTCTTTGAAATGCCAAACGGTTTCTCTACATTTTTGGTTATATTCTTCTATAGAAATTTTCGTTCCAATGTCTTCTTTGGTTATCCCTAATTCACTTTCAACTTTCAATTCAATAGGCAATCCGTGCGTATCCCAGCCGCCTTTTCGTTCTACTCTATATCCTTGAAGGGTTTTGTATCTACAAAAAATATCTTTAATGGTACGGCCTACTACGTGATGAATTCCTGGCATACCGTTTGCCGATGGAGGTCCCTCAAAAAACACAAAAGGTTTGTTTTCGTCCCTAGAATCAATAGACGCTTTGAAAATCGAATTTGATTTCCAAAAAGATTGAATTTCCTTGTCTATTGCTGCTAAGTCCAGCCCTTTGTATTCCTTGTATGTCATATTTGTCTGCTAAAAAATTGTGCAAAAATAACTATATTTTTCGTATAAAGATAAATTATCTTTTGACCTTTTTTCAATTTCATCCATATAATAGGAAGTTTAATCAAAAAGAAAATTTTTGATTTTTAAACAGATTTAGTTTTGCCCTCAGAAATAATTTTAAAACGAACCGAAATGTTAAAAATTGCTCCCGAAACGCTTTTTTAAACAATTTTGGTTAAAATAAGCTAATTTTGCGGATTATTTAATATTTATTAACACAAAAAATAGACATGAAAAGAAACATTTTATTTTTAATTATATTCTCACTTTATTCTCAATACCTACTTACACAGACTGCTGGTGTAATATATACTCCATCATCATCTGTTTTAGGAAGAAGTGTTATGGATCCAAATGGAGATGGTTATGTTTCCTCTTCAAATCAGGGTTTTTCAACGATTGATTATTCTACGGGAAGTGAAATGAGAATGATAGCATTACCCGTAATGGAAGGAGAGCCTTTAGGAGATATCGTTACTGGTGGATCTGGAGGACATACTGATATAGCTAATTTTACAAGGACGGGTCAAAGCACAGGGATTACTGGGCCAAATTCGGTATTTGTTTTAAAAAGAACGGTCAATGGAGTAGCATATTTAGTCTTTCGATTTAGGTTAGGTGGCGCTTCTACCGCTACGAAGGGGTATTCTGTTTTGATGGATATTGATGGAAATTTTGGTACCATTTGGAATGGAAACAATCCGGGTTTTGATAGAGAGGTCGTTTTTGAAACTGGAACTAATGGTCGAGTAGCCATATATAGACATGAGAATAATAATGCAGGTCAATTAATGGCCTCGTTTAATGTAACGGATCATTCACAAAGATCAGTTGCTTTTTCTAATGCCGGAGGAAGTACTGATTATTTTTATGACTATTTTATTCCACTTACTTCGCTTAATGCACCAGGTATTGTAAGAATGGCAGCGGCTACTATTACTAGTGCAGGAAGTGGTATTACAGGAACAGTATCCGATTTTAATGGAGTAGATGACAAAAAGTATGGAAACAATCAGCTATTAATTATGCAGGAATTGATCAATATTTTCCCTGGAGTGAGCTTAGATGCATTGGACGAAAATTTTAATGCCGCTAATTGGTTAATGAAATCGATAGCGCCAACCGTTAATATTGGAATTATTACTTCAAGTACCTCTATTTCTGGAACTAGTAAAGAGCCGAATGGCACATTAATTACTGTTTTTAAAAATGGTGTGCAAATAGGAACTGCAACGGTTACAAATGGAACGTGGACATTGTCTGGAGTCTCGGGTTTATTGGCTGGAGATTTGATTACATCTAGAGCTACAGCAAATGGAAAGTCAATATCCGATATATCAAATACCGTTATTGTTACTATTCCGGAACCATGTTTTACGCCTATTCCTATGGGTTTGACCCGTACTACAGGTCAAACAATTACAGGAACTTATACACATGATAAAAATGCAACTATTGTTGCCAATACTGTGAGAATTCGTTTATATTCTCAAACCAATTCAGGATCTTCTGTTGTATATTCTGAAATTACTAATTCAACAAATAGTAATGTCTTTGTTCAAACAAATGGTACATGGTCATTTACAACATCTTTGACTAACAACAACTTTAATACAACTTCAATTCTAGCAACAGCAACTTTTAATAATTGTGAATCGAGATATTCCAATGTATCTCAAAAATCAAGTGGACAAGTAGGAACGACAACGGCTGCTCCAACCATTTTAACCCCCGTAATTCTAGCATCTCAAACTATTTCAAGAGTAGTTAGAGTAAGAAATAATGATGCGACACCCGCTATTTTGATTTTATATTCAAATAGTTTAGAATTAGCTAGAACTTCTACAACAGTAGCCTTTGGTGATAGCACCACATTTAATTATACTGGATTTATAGAAGGAGACTCTATTTCTGCAAGAGCACAATCATCTACACTAGATTATTGGTTGTCAAATATATCTAATAGAGTTCCTGTAACTACAGATATTAGTGCTGCTGCACCTATTATAAATGGTGTGTATACGGCTGGAAGTAATAGAACCTTATCGGGTACTTCTACAGAACTACCCGGAACTACTATATTTTTGTATTCAAATGGTACTTTAGTAGGAACCACAACTGTTGATGCTTTTGGGAACTGGTCTATTTCAGGATTGACATTGACATCAGGAGCTCAGTTAACAGCAACAGCAAAAGTGGATGGTAAAAACATGAGTCCCGTATCTAATACTGTTGTGGTACTCCCAGCACCACCAAATGCTCCTGTTATCACAAATCTACTAGTGGAGAATTTCACTCAAAGTATTACAGGAACCATTTCGGGAAATACAGATTCTGTAGTCGTATTTATAGATGGTATTCGTCTAGGAAGAGTAACTCCATCTGGAGGTTCGTGGAATTTAACTGGATTTACATTGAATGAACTTTATAAAGGAGCTAATGTGCATGCTATAAATTACTTTCAAAGAAGTCCTAGTGTGAGTTCAAATATTGTAATTGTATCTGGGCCCGATTTTTTTGACATTAAAGACCAAGGTGGAAATAATATAGGAACACAATTTGCAGGCGTTCCGTTTAATATCAATATAATAACAAAAGACAATAGCAACAATACATTTACTTTTTATAGCGGTAAAAATTCTTTATCTTCTCAGGCAAATATGACGCAAGGCAATGGACCTACTAGTTCTTTTTCTTCGGGTTTATTAAATAATCATACAATTGTTTTGACAAAAGCAGGAACTTATACCCTTTCTACATTGAGTATTGATAATCCAACAATAATGGGAAATTCCAATGTGTTTTTAATTAGACCAGGAAGCGTTAATAAATTAAACATAAGAACGCCAATAACAGATACCGCATTGTATACTCAGGTTTTTGATAGACAACCCGAAGTAGAAATTACGGATGCTTATGGAAATCTTATAGATTCGTCAAGCTATAATTCAGTGACATTAACCGCCTCTATTCATTCAAACAATGGAAATTTATTGGGGACATCGACGGTTAATTTCAATAATGGTGTAGCCACTTTTACAAATTTAAAAGTAGATTCAGTTGGAGATTTTATAGTAAAATTTCAGCCAAGCAATTCTTTGAATCCTGTTTATGATACATTTGTATCTAGAGGATATACTTGGTATGGAGGGACTAGTACGGATTTTAACACGGCAGTTAATTGGTTGGACAATTCAGTGCCAATTCCAGGTGCAAGAATTGAATTTCACCCAACACCAGTAAATCATTGTATTTTAGATCAAAATAGAATTATCGGCGATATTAAAAATGGATCCAACAAATATCTAGATTTAAATGGCTTCACATTAACACTACAAGGTAAATTATTGTTTACAAATAATGCAGTAATGAAAGGAAATGTTGGAACATCAAAGATGATTCTTAAAGCCAACTCCATTCAATCGATAGCAAAACCTACATTTGTAGAGAATACAATTAATTATTTACAAATGGAAAATCCAGCGGGTGTTACATTGTTTGGAACGAACAATGAGTTAAAAATTGGGAATGATTTGAATTTTGTAGTAGGTAAGTTTGATGCTACAGGCAATGGAAATTTACTAACTTTTTTAGATAATGCTAGTTATTCAGGAGTTGATACTTTAAAATTTGTTATGGGGGTTTGTAAAAAAATTGGGAATGACGCATTTATATTTCCAATTGGAAAAGGCACAAAATATGCGCCTTGTGAAATTTCAGCGCCTGCTCAAACTACAGATGCTTTTACTGCAGAATACTTTACGTCACCTCATGGCACTCAGTCAAAGAAAAATCAAAATGCTACTTATGGAAAATCCCTTGTAAATATTAGTAAAAAAGAACACTGGGAAATATCAAGACAAGGAAGCTCAGCGGTAAATATTTCTTTGTATTGGTATGATGCAATAGGGAGTTCAATAAAAAACACAACCGATTTAACGATAGCACATTTTGACAATAATTCTTCAGAATGGGAAATTCCTTCAACAAATTCAGCAATTGTTCCAACAGCAACAACATTTAATTCTCGTTCTGGCAAAGTGACTTTTCCTTCGGTAAACACTTTTAGTCCTTTTACGTTTGGAGAAACTACCAATTTAGTAGGGCTTCCTGTGGAATTAAAATCCTTTAATACCGAGTGTCAAAGCGATTATGTTCAAGTAAATTGGACAACGGCTTCTGAAATTCGCAATAAAGCCTTTGAACTTTATAAAAGTGATAATGCACAAGATTGGAAATTGATTCACACCGAAGCGGGACAAGGAGATAAACCTACAGAAACACATTATTCTTTTAATGATGTAGATAAAAAATCGGGTTATTATCGCTTAAAAGATATCGATGAAGATGGCATTGAAAATTGGTCACAAATCATATTTACAGATTGTAAAAATG
>JBIPPG010000106.1:0-7952 GCA_044368545.1 Chitinophagales bacterium
CGGATCCATCGTAGCCATAAATCCAAAAAGCAAAGCCTCGCTTCCGCCTGTAGTTTCAATGATTTCGGAAGCATCAATCTGTGCTCCTACGCCGTGATAATATTTGGCTAATTTGGTTCTATATCCCTCGCTTCCTTCACTATTCAAGTAGCTGAGTACGCTATAGTCAAAATTTTTGATAGCCGTACGAACTACTTCAGGTGTTTCAATATCAGGTTGACCAATATTGAGGTGAATAACTTTTACACCTTTTTTTTTAGCTGCGGTAGCATAAGGAACTAATTTTCGAATAGGGCTAGGTGGCATCAACTCACCTTTTTTACTTATTTTTGGCACAAGGATTAATTTTAATAAATTAAAAATAAATTTTTACATATACTCTTCTATCGGAAGACAGCTACACACAAGGTTTCTATCGCCATACGAATCATCTACACGGCTTACCGATACCCAGAATTTGGTGTTTTTGATACTTTCCAATGGATACAACGCTTTTTCTCTAGAATATGGAAATGCCCATTCCCCACAGATAGCCTCTTCGGCAGTATGAGGTGCATTTTTAAGCACATTATTATCTTTTGGATAGGTACCATTTTCTACTTCTTCTATTTCTTTTTTGATTTGAATCATCGCATCGATAAAACGATCGATTTCTTTCAAATCTTCACTTTCAGTAGGTTCTATCATCAACGTACCTGCTACTGGAAAAGAAACCGTAGGGGCGTGAATACCATAATCCATCAATCTTTTGGCTACATCGGCAACTTCTATACCCAACGTATGCTTGAATGGACGGAAGTCTACAATCAGTTCGTGTGCTACACGGCCTTTGTCGCCTGTATACAAGATATCAAAATGCGATTCTAATCTAGATTTAATATAGTTTGCGTTCAAAATAGCGTATTTAGTACTATTTCTCAATCCTTCTTCTCCTAACATTTTGATATAAGCATAGCTAATAAGCAAAATACTCGCACTTCCAAACGGTGCTCCAGATACCGCTTTTGAAGCTTGTTCGCCTCCTGTTTTTACCATACTATGTTTTGGTAAAAATGGTGCTAAATGACTTTTTACACAAATTGGACCTACGCCTGGACCTCCACCACCGTGAGGAATAGCAAATGTTTTGTGAAGATTCAAGTGGCAAACATCAGCTCCAAGGTATCCTGGACTTGTCAAACCTACTTGCGCATTCATATTTGCGCCATCCATATATACTTGACCGCCATTATCATGCATTATTTTACATACATCCATAATGTCAGCCTCAAATATTCCGTGCGTAGATGGATAGGTAACCATCAAGCAACTCAAATTGTCTTTGTGTTCTTCGGCTTTGGCTTTTAAATCGGCCAAATTGATATTTCCATTTTCATCGGCAGGCGATACCACTACTTGCAATCCCGCTAATACAGCACTTGCAGGGTTTGTTCCGTGCGCCGAACTAGGGATAATGCAAATATTACGATGCCCTTGACCTATACTTTTTTGATAATCTCTTATGGCTAATAGACCTGCATATTCACCTTGTGCACCTGAGTTTGGTTGCAATGAAGTAGCATCAAACCCTGTAACAATCGCCAATTTTTCTTCTAATTCTGCAATGATTTCATAATAACCTTCCGCTTGATTTTTTGGAACAAATGGATGGATGCTGCTGAATTCTCTCCAACTCAATGGCATCATTTCCGTAGCAGCATTCAATTTCATGGTACAACTTCCCAATGGTATCATAGATTTAGTCAAAGACAAATCTTTTTCTTCCAATGATTTGATATAACGCATCATTTTGGTTTCCGTATGATACGAATTGAAAACAGGGTGCTTCAAAATAGCATTTTCTCTTTTTACATTTCCAGATATGTCTATATTTGAAATAGAAAGTGTTGCTTTTTTGCCCGAATGAGATTCAAAAATTGCTAAAATATCAGTTAAATCTTCGTTTGAAGTATTTTCGTTAATAGAAATTGAAACAAAATTTGATTCAACGTAGAAATTGATTTCTTTGCTTTCGGCTAGTTCTTTAATTTTAGAAGCGTCATTTGTATGAATTACAAATGTATCAAACATATCGCCTTTTGAAGTTTCAAAACCTAAAGAAGCAATAGCCGTTCTAAGTGCATACGCTTTGTTTTGAATATCTTTTGCGATAGCAGTAACTCCTTCAGAACCATGATAAACAGCGTACATAGCAGCCATATTAGCTAATAAGGCTTGAGCCGTACAAATGTTTGAAGTCGCTTTTTCACGTTTGATATGTTGCTCTCTAGTTTGTAGCGCCATTCTCAATGCAAATTTCCCTCTTCTATCTTTACTTACTCCAATAATTCTTCCAGGAATTTGTCTCTTGAACTCATCTGTAGTAGCAAAAAATGCTGCGTGAGGTCCTCCAAAACCAATAGGCACACCAAAACGTTGCGCAGAACCAACGGCACAATCAGCTCCCATACTAGCTGGCGATTTATACAACGCCAAGCTTAAAATGTCCGCTATAACACAAGTATATATTTGATGCGTTTCTTTTAGTGTTTTAATAGTAGAAGTATAGTCCGAAACCAATCCATTTGCATTTGGATTTTGGATGATTGCTCCAAAATAGGTAGCGTCAAAATTATGAGAATTAATATCACCCAAAATCACTTCAATGTTTAAGAAATCTGCTTTTGATTTAATGACATCAATCGTTTGAGTAAAAGTGTTTTGATCTACAAATAATTTATTAGCAATATGATCTCTTTTGTTTTTTTGATGATAAAACATCATCATTGCTTCAGCCGCAGCTGTGGATTCGTCTAATAAAGAAGCATTAGCTACTTCAAAACCTGTAAGGTCACAAATCATAGTTTGGTAGTTCAATAAACTTTCTAATCTACCTTGAGAAATTTCAGCTTGATAAGGAGTATATTGTGTATACCATCCCGGATTTTCAAATATATTTCTAAGAATTACACTAGGTGTAACGGTGTCATTATAGCCTCTTCCAATATATGATTTGAATGTTTTATTCTTTTTTGCAATTTTAGAAATGTGGATAAGATATTCTTGTTCGGTCATTGGATTTCCTATGTCAAAACCTTTGTTTGAAAAAAGGTGAGAAGGAATAGTTTCATTAATTAATTGATCAATATTGGATGCTGCAGTTTGAATAAGCATTTGATTTTCATCTACTTTATTTGTTCCAATATGTCTACGTTGAAAACTCATAATATATGATTTTATATTTTATGTAATGATTTGAATTAAATTAATAATTTTGCAAAATTATCTAAATAAAAATGAAATTGTTTAGAAAATAATTGTCGAAAAAAAAATTTACATTAATAATTTTTTTTTGTGTATTTTTACGCTTTGAATAAATTAAGTAAAAAATGAAAAAACTATATATAATTTGTTTGATTGGTCTAATTAATCTGTTTATAGATTCTTCATTGAATGCGCAAGCTTCTTCGTTAGTTGGAGCAGATTTACAAATTAGAGCTCTTGATCCAAATAATAGTAGGCTTGTTGAGGTTAAATTAATATATTACAGGGATTGTGCTGCCGTTAGTAGAAAAGGGGGAGGAGGTAATAATATTAATACAACTGCGGTAGTAGTGTTTCAAAGTACAAAATGTTGTACTTTTTTAGTAGATACCCTTACGTTAGATTTAGCCATTTCAAATAAGGAAGCAACTCCAATATGTCCTACCAATCCTGCCGTTACGACTTGTGATATTGCTACTGCTGGTAATCCAGGTTATAAAGCAGATATTTATATAGACACCGTGCTTTTGCCTGCAAATTGTGATGATTGGCACGTAGGACATATGTGGTCAAGAACTCTTGCATTTCAAAATTATTTAGATTCGAGTAATATTAAGTTTCAATCAACTCCTGCTCCAGCTGGAAGGGGAAGACCTATTCTTGGACCTCCGCCAAACTTTGGAGCAAGAAGAACGGGAAGTAATACCGCACCAAATAATCCAGATGCTACTGAGGCTGGTTTTTACATTGAGAAAACTTATAATAATAAAGTAGATATAGGTGGTGGTAATTATAAAGCTAATACGTCCCCTAGGTATTCTGCAAATCCATTGATTTTTCAATGTTCTGGAAAGTTGAGAACTTATGATCTTGGATATTATGATACCGATGGAGATGTTTTGGAATTTGAGCCTATGACACCTTATAAGGATATTACTACAACTGTAGGTACTACTGGATTTGGGAATGGAGTACCCATTACATGGAGCGCATTTTTTAGTTCAACGGCACCTCTAGGTCCCAATTCTATTTATAATCTAGATCCAAATAATGGTTCTATTACATTTCAGGCTAATGATGGCGTTGGATATTATAAAACTGCAGTAAAAATTACAGAAAAAGATCCTGTAACCCTTGCCGTAAAAGATATTTCAATGCGAGATATTATTATTACGATTATAAATACGCCTAATTGTGCATTGGATAATACTGTAAGTGAGAAATCTGATTTTATACCAGGTTATATTAACCTTGTAAATTGTGATACAGCACCTAAGCGAAAAGATATGATTCAGACATGTGCTGGCAACACAATGTCTTTTGATATAGAAGCGGTTAGTAAATCCCCTATTCCCAATGCTTCCATATTTATAGAAGCAGAGATAGACACGATAAGAATGAAAAATGCTAACATAGTTACTTCATATAGACCACAAACATTCCCTGTATATGATACAGGTTTTGCAAAGTTTATTTGGAATGTACCAGCAAATACTGAACCTGGAATCTATCCTGTAATATTTACGGTAAGGGATTGTATTGATGGATTTATATTATCTCGTCAAAAAATTGTCTATATAAGAGTAAATAGAAAAGTAGATATAACTTCTGAGTATCAAGGAATAGATTTAAAACAAATTTCACTACCCAAAGATAGAAGTTATTTTTGTACTGGAGGTTTATTTCCATTTTTAACGGCAGAAAATGGGGAATTGGATGCTGATTTTTCTTGGACAGAACGTCCTACTGGTTGTGCAAGTTATAGCTTATTCCCTCAAGGTAATAAAACCAACTCTTTAGCATTTGTAGATAATGTAACACAAGATTGTTGGTTGATAGCTACTGCAAACCAATCATGTAGTCAAACAGATTCTTTAATTATTAAAAAAGCTAATTCATATAGTCCTTTGGCTGTATTATCTTCATTGGATAAATGTCAGAATACAAAAGGACAAATTATTGTTTCAGGAGCACCAGCAGGAACTTTATACGATTGGCAACGTGTAAGTGGATGTTTTGATGGAGGGACGCCTAGCAAGTTTCAAAATTTTGCGGATATATATTTCTGCTCACCTACCAATAATTTTGATGTTTTTACAATTTCACCAGATACTTGTATTATGCAAACCTCAATTTCTGAGAATACCTCAGGAATAAAACCTTATGTATTATCGTTATCTACAGATAAAACTAATGTATGTCCTAAAGATACCATTCAAATTTCTTCAGAATTTATAACTCCTATATGTGGAGAAGATCCTTATAATAATATTACAGGTAGCCAAATTTTTGTTGACTATCCTGGAGAAGAAAATAATCCTATTAAATTGCCTAGAGTATTTGCAGGTTCAAAAGATGTGGAATTTATGAGAACTCAGTTTATCTATACTGCTGCTGAATTATCAGAAAATGGATTTAAGCCCGGTAGAGTTAGTACGCTAGGTTTTAATATTGAAGGAATTTCTACTCCAAGGAATTATAATAATTTGACCTTTAGAGTTAAATGTACCGATAGATCATCTTTGAAGGATTTGAAATTTGAAGCAAAAGAAGATATGATTGAAATTGCAAAAATATCGGGAACTACTGTGCTTAACACAGGATGGAATGACTTCCCGTTAACAAAAACTTTTTCATGGGATGGAACTTCAAATTTAATTTTTGAAGTAACTGCAGAATGCGTTAAAGGTAATATAGGTGCTACATTGAATGTGCCTGTTATGGCTGATAATCAAGTAGGTTATATATCCACTATCGGAAACTATTATCCAAAAAATATTTTTGGATGGGATACTGATCCTGTTGCTTCTACTTCTACAAATTACAGACCCAATATTAAATGGGGCTATTTTAAATTTGATAATTCAAATGTTAATTTTGTATGGACAGATGAAAAAGGTAACAGTCCTTCACCTGAATTGAGTTTTGAAACTTCAGATATTATTAATGCAAATCCTAAAGTTTCTTCTGATAAGAAATCAAATTATTTTGCTACATTGCGAAATGGATTATGTGCTATTGATACCTTTGTTACTGCCTTTTATAATGATAGTTTCAAAGTTAAAATAGATAGAAACTTTTTAAATAAATGTAATGACGATACTATTCAATTGAGTACAAAAGCGGGAGAAATTCTTCCTGTTTTTTATGAGATAAAATGTGGTGCATCAAATATCCAATGTAATGTTTCAGATACAGTAAGAAAAGCGCTTGCAGGATTACCTACATTGGTTACTAATTTTAGTGTTTCGCCATTTGGAGGTGTAACAAATGTGGCAGCAGCAGAAAACACTACAGATAAACGAATACAATTAATTGTAACCGCTGCAGAACTTAAGTCAAACATAGGTGTCGATACGGGTTTGATTAATGGTATTTCATTTGATATGTTAACCAAATCCACAAACTTTAATAATATACAAAATTTTAAAATTAAAATTAAATGTATTTCTAAAGATAGTACACAATTTTCAAATAATGTATTTCACCAAGCAAATACGTTCACTACTGTATATCAAATTGCTAATTTAACCACAACTACAGGTAGTAATTATTTTTCATTTACTAAACCGTATGGTTGGGATGGTCAAAGTAATCTAATGTTAGATATATGTTGGGATAATCCAGCTGGAAAAACTTATTTGGGGGATGCAGTTAGAGCTTCAACTTTGACACCTGTTGCAACTTCTAATAGGACTTTGTTTAAAGGCACAAATGTTGGAACAGATTTTGGATGTGATTTTACTACTGGTACTCGTACTAATGTAAGACCTAATATCAATTTTCATATTTGTAGACCTACGGCATCTCCACCACCATTGCCTTTAAGTTATAATTGGGCGCCAAATGTGGAAATTAGTAATACTCAGATTCCCAATCCAATTGTATATAATACAAATACAAGAAAGTATTTTGTATATTTAGATTATATAGATACTACACTTAAAAAGTCAGTTTGTAGAGTTAGTGATACTGTACTTGTAAATGTAGGAAGACCCGATGTGAAATTTAATCCATCAAATGCCGTAGCTTGTATAGGAGGAAGTGCATCTATTGAATTAGAGACTAGCGCAATACCTGCACATATTTATAAATATAGATGGGATCCAAATCAACAAGGAATTGCTATTGAAGATTCAACCAGTACTTTTTTAAATATTACACCACCCAAACCGAAGTACTATTATTTAAGTGTATACAATTCTTTAAATCCTAATTGTTGGGCTAGAGATAGTATATTTGTAGATGTTCAATATTTGAGAACTATGCCACAGATAGATGGAGTATCTTTAATATGTATAGGGGACTCCGTAAATTTATATATTCCACAACAAGTAGGATATAAAAATCCAATATGGTTTGACGAGAATAATCAACCGTTGTCTAATGCATTTAATTTAAAAGTAGGAGCTGCGGGTAAATATTATGTAAAAGTAGATTCAGGGGCTTGTAGAAATACTTCTGACTTTAAAGTAGTTGAATATCGAAAAAATGATACACTTAAAATGCCACAGTATAATTATTCAATTTGTGATAAAGATACAGCAATATTATATTACGATATAAGCAGTGGACTTACTGTACCATTATGGAGCAATGGATTTTATGGCGTAACAAATAAAGTTACTACTTCAGGTCAATATTTTATAGTAAATGCTAAAGATCAGTATGGATGTCCTTTGATTCTTCAGGATACTGCAAATGTTATA
>JBIPPG010000005.1:0-24974 GCA_044368545.1 Chitinophagales bacterium
TGTAACCCTAAAAGCGGACCCTACGGAATTGGAAATTACAGGCTCTCCTACCAAACGAAAAGGCAATAGCAAAACTTTTGATGGAAATAACCTTGCTAAACAGAAAATTGGAAATATTGACACGGTTTCGGCTATCACAAATTACCATGCACCCATCAATAATTTTTGGCTTTGGTGTTTGATTCCATTGCTCTTGGTGATTATCTATGAAATCTACGAACGATTATCTTCTGGAACGTCATCACGATTTGCCGATGATAAAAAGATAGCCGCTATGCTTCAAAAACAAATGAAAATGGCAAAAATCGAATTGGACAAAAACGATAAAATTGCATTCTACAATGAAACCACACGTTGTATTTGGAACTATTTAGCCAATAAATTGCAAATGGAAACATCTGAATTGAATCGAGAAAATATTCAAGAACGATTGAGTCTTGTAGGAGTTTCAGAATCCTTATCTGAGCAATTAATAGCCGTTTTGGATTCTTGCGAAATGGGATTGTATTCAAGTTTTGGCACCGACACTATGAAGCAAAGCTATGAAGAAACCTTGTCTATATTGACAAATTTGGAAAAAGAAATTGGAAAGACTAAAAAATAAGAAGATGAGAAAATATACGTTACTTTTAGTTTGGAGTTGTTTTTATTACTTTGGAAATACACAATCGCTTCAAGATGCCGAAAAAGCTTACAAACAAGAAAATTATTCGCAAGCTATTTCTATTTGGAATCGACACACCAAAGATGAAACACTAAATAAATCATTGATATACAACAATATTGGAACGGCCTACGCCAGCCAAAAAGAGTGGGCAAAAGCTATTTTGTATTTTGAAAAAGCGGTAAAACAGCATTACAACAATGAAAAAGCGCAGCTAAACTTAAAAATTGCGCGTGCTAAATTAAATTTATCCAATGAAAATAATCAATTATTTTTTATCAATTGGTGGCTATCGCTTTTAGATTTATTTTCAATTTTTGGATGGCAGATAATATGTTTTATAGGTATCGGGACTTTTTCTATATGTTATTTTTTGTTAAAAAAACAACTTGTAGTAAAAACAAAAAAAGTACCCTTTTTGTTTTTTGCACTCAGTGTTTTTATATTGATAATCATTATTAGCAAAAGTTCAAATTTAAATGAAAAAAATTATGCAATCATAACATTATCTGATAATTACAATTATAAAGACCCGAATTTAACACAGGTAATTGGAGTATCAAAACAAGGTGAAAAAGTAGAAATTTTGGAAGAGTTAGATGGCTCAAAAATGATAAAAAATGAATCGGATAGTACTTTTTGGGTTAAAAAAAATAGTTTAGAATCAATATGATGTGATTAGTTTTGCATCATGAAAAAGTTATTTTTAATATTATTTTTGATTTGTAGTCATTTTGTATTTTCACAAGGAAATAGTAAATTTTATGTTTATGGATTGACTGGCTATAAATTAGGTAGTGTGTACACTACATTCCCCGATGAATATTTAATTAGCCAAAATGGTTACTCCAACTCATACATACGTTTGGGAGGTGGCAATACCTTTACTGCAGCTGGTGGATGGATGTTTCACAAAAATTTTGGATGCGAAGTTTCAGGCACTTATACTATGGGAATAGAGAAAACTATTTCTGATAAAAGCTTAACAAATCAATCTCTTTTGGAATATTCCAAGACATCAAAATCAAAGAATTTTCATACAATTGGTAGTTTAGTAGCACAAGCAAAGGTTTTAAACTTTCATATTTATGCAAAAGCAGGCATTGTAATTGGGCTGATGAATCAATCAAATATTACCGAAAATTTTAAATTGAATGGTTTATCAGGGTCATACACTTATCAGTATAACGGCACAATTGTAAGAGGATTTAATGGGTCTTTAGGAATTTTGTATCCTTTGAATAAAAATCTTTCCTTGATGTTTGAAGCAGAAGAAGTAAGTATTCAAGGAGAATTTAAAAATGCCACTTTACTCTCCAATAATTCTAATCTTTTGCCAGAAAATGAAATAAAATTTGTAGAAAACACTGCGGGCACTATCTCAACAGCTACAACCAAATATCAAAGAACTTATCCTGTTTCATACAGTTGTATAGGTCTTAATATTGGTCTACATTATTCTTTTAAATAATTTTCACGTTTTAAATTTATTCCGAAGTCATGAATAAGACACTCCATATATTATTTTTACTTATTTTTTGTTTATCAAAAATAGAAGCTCAAGATACATTAATAAAAGAAAATTGGTATTCTCGTCTAGCGATTAGCTATAGCAAAGGTTCCAATAAAAGCTTGTATCAATTTGATCCTCTGAATCTATTAAACGGACGATCTTTTTACTCCACGCCTAGCCTTGGCGAATCCATTCTAATCAATGGGGGTATAGGGAAAATGTTTACTAAAAACATTGGAATGGAAGCTAATTTTAGCTATTTAATGGGAAATACAATTGGACTCTATAATTACAACTACACCAATAACTCATTAGGAACAAATAAAGTATCGGCAAGTACAAAAAACACACAATTGCTTTTTTTACCCACATCCATTTTCAAAATAGATATTTCAAAAAAATTGAGTCCTTATATCAAAGTGGGATTGATGATTCCGATGTATAATAATTCAAAATTTATTTATAATGTTGCTGATTCTTCAAATGCTTCAAACTATGCAGAATATGAATATGAAATTAAAAATCAATTAAATATTGGCATTAATGGCTGTGTTGGAATTTCATATAAAATCAACGACCATATTAGAATATTTTTTGAAGCTGAAGAAGATAATATTAGATCTTTTCATACCGAAGCGAATAGAACTAGAATTACTTTTAGTGGAAATGCTACGATAGATAACAATATTTTGGAAAAATATGTATTTGAAAAATCCTTAAGTATAAATAATACGGACGCTTCGAAAATATTAGACTTCCCCATTTCATTTAACAGAGAAGCATATACTATTGGGGTAAATTATTTCTTCTAAACTATATAAAAAATTTCAAATGATAAAAAAACTATTTTTTGTATTCATAATAACAATGAATTCGCTCTCGTTTTTTGGGCAGGGAATTACTACCGATCCTTCTTTAAAAAGTTATAACAAGGCTATGGTTTGGCGAGGATTTAATCATCTTTGGAGCTATAACCATAGAGTTAATCGACTGGGTAGCTATGTACATTTAGACAAAAATGATATTCCAAAAGGAACTCATTTTAGTGCTTCAGGATTGGGAAGCGATAGTACGTTTTATTCCATTTATTATTCCTATGTAGAGTCGCCCAACTTACGATTTTATCAAGGTTCGGTAAAAATTTTGGTAACAGGCAAAGAAACTCAATTACTCAATGAAAGCAAAGAATTCTCTGTATTAGTTCCCGAATGGTTTAGAAATTTAGGAAATTATAAATCATTAATTAATGGATTTGACATCAAATCAAAAGAAAAGGCCGACCAACCAATTCTTTTTGAAATGCACTTGGACGATCCATACTACAGCAATCAAAGTAATGAAATCAAATTTAGAGCCAATGTAAATTGGGTAGCAAATTGCCGAAGTGCCGAATGTTCAGTTTTTAGTAATTCTACTACGTATGAGCTTACTATTTACTACTTGATTATAGGCTATGAAGACCAAGAAGCATTGCCTTTTGAATTTTATAACAAAAAAAGCTATGCATGGACAACCGATGTAGAAACCCCTTATGATCCAATAAAAAAAGTATTTCAGGGCTATCCAAACAAGTTTGACAAAGCACTTATTGGTATTAAATCCTTAGGTTTTATATTAAATGAAGAACAATGGTTACAGGAAATGAACTATCAAGTATCGATTGAAAATTATAAAAAAGCAGAAGGAATAGCAATTGCTAATGTGGGTATGCAATTTTTGGGATGGAAAGAAGGTATGAAAGCACATGCTGTATCAAAAGCAAAAGCAATGTTTGCGCATAAAAAACCAGGATGGGTTTCCATGAGTCTCAATACCACTTTGATTCAATTTGATAAAGGAAGAGTAGTTGATGGCAATACATCTGGGCAAATGTTTTGGCCAGGATGGAACGCTAGTGCCAGTGGAAATATGGCTGTGGATGAAAAAATACTTAACTTTAATTTTTAATCTTTTGTAAAATGAAAAAAACATTTTTTTTAATACTTATAACTATTTTTTCAGTAGAAAATAGCACTTATGCTCAAGTCCATGATAACGGAGTAGGTGGATACGGCTACTTAGAATATAATCTTATGCACAATTCTAGATTTCAAGGAAACTGGATATATGGCGGAGGCGGATTGATAATCAATAAAGTATATTTTGCAGGATTGTATTATGGCAGCCAAACTACGTCTTTAACAAATTATGATGAAAATAATTTATATAAATTATCGTCACAAAATGAATCCTCTATTTTATCTATAACGCCATCTGATTTTGGAGCACAATTTGGAGGGGTAATTTTAGCAGAAAAACCCATTCAGTTTATTTTATCAGCCAAAATTGGTACTTTTTTATCCAATGTCAATGACTTAGAAATAAATGGAACAAAAAGAATAATTAATACAAAGCCTTTTTTAACGGCTAGTCCAGAATTTAAAGTAGCATTTATGCCCGCTAAAATATTCAAAATGCAAGCTGGCGTTGGTTATAAATTTGTTCATTACGACGATAGTAGATTATTAGAAAATAGCGAATTTGGCAAAAGAAATACGCTTTTCAATAGCTTTTATTGGAGTTTTTCGGTTGTTTTTGGTTCATTTTAATTTTCTAATAATAGAAGTTTTTTTACAAAAAAATTAAAAAAACATAAAATCCAAGAATTCTTATTTAAATTTATTTTTTTTCAGTATCTTTGTGAGTTGAAAAAAGTAAATTAAATTCTATGGAGAATTTGTACAATATCCTATCAAAATCAAAGCACTTTCTAACAACTTTGATTCTTATATTTTCACTTAATGTAGCATTTGCACAAAATGTAAACGTTGTGGCTACTATAGGTACACTTACGGGTACATACCCAACTTTGAATAATTGTTTTACGGCTATAAACAATGGTACGCATGGTGGTAATATTACCATCACAATTGTGAATAATACTACAGAGCCCTCTACCCCAATTCCTCTAAATGCTTCAAATGTAGTCCTTTCCAATTATAATAATATTCTTATTAAACCATCGGGCAATGTAATTGTAAATGCAAGTGCAACTCGTATAACAAATAGAAGTATCTTAGAATTTAATGGCGCAGATAATATTACAATTGATGGAGATGATCCTAATACAACAGGAGCTAGAAATTTAACTTTTTCTTCTGGCTTTTCTACTGTTTTAAATATTGCCCATATAAAATTTGGATCAACCTCAAATACGGATGGTGCTACAAACAATAGAGTTCAGAATTGTATATTTATAGGGCCTAGAAATGGCGTAACTTCACCCACTACTCTAAACTATGGTGTAGTTGTAGGAGGCGTAAGTACTACCACACTTTTAACTCCAGGTTTTATAAACAACAACACTACTATTTCAAATAATGAGTTCCTTAGATTTACAAATGCTATTCATGTAATTGGAACCCTTAATTTTGAGTTTGAAAATCTTAAAATTCAAAACAATATTATAGGAAACAGTGTAGATGCAAATAATGTAACCAATACAGGAATTTTTATTTCAAATACATGTAGCAATACAACTATAGCAAATGGTACATTTGCTATAATAGAAGGCAATGACATTCAAGTAGGCCAAACTGCTGTTTCTGGTTATGGGTCTGATGCTAAAGGTATTGAGCTAGGTACAGGGACAGCCGGAACGGTTATACGATTCAACAATATACGAAATATTAAAAACTATACCGCTTCTACTTTTGGAGTATATGGAATTAATTTAAATGGTGCTACTAATTGTACATCTGTAGAAATAAGCAATAATTTCATTAGAGATATTGTAGCGAGAAGAAATATAGCACAATTCAATCCTCCTCCTGCAAACGCAGCTTATGGCATAAGAATTTCGGGAAATGGCTTTACGGGACTTAAAATAGATAATAATACCATTGTATTAAATGAAGTTCCAAATCAAGGTACTACATTAAACTATTCAAACTATGGGATTGCTTTTACAAATGGTGTATCCAATTTAGCTTCCTTACAAAACAATATTTTTGTCAACAGAAATATTGGCTTAAATACGTTTGCACATTTTCTTTTTACACAAAATATGCCAGCAACGGCATTGTTAAATAACAATAGCTATTGGGTACCGACTGGACATGTTGGGGTATTGGGTTCAAGCACTACAACATTGACTACACTTACAAATTGGCAAGATATTGTTCAAAAAGAATACAATAGTATAATAGAAAGTCCACCTTTTGTCTCTTCAACCGATTTACACATAATGCCCAATGCGGTATCTAAAGTTAAAGGAGGAGGAATAGCAAACGGAATATTTTTTGATATTGATTTGACAGCAAGAAATTTAACAAAACCCGATATTGGCGCCGATGAGTTCATTGGAAGTGCATTGACAAGAGCTAATATTACATTAGTCTCTCATACTGCAGCTACTAATCCTTGTATTCCTCAATCGAGAATAGTTTCAGCTACACTTTCGCCAGGAAATGCTTTAGACAGTGTTATGTTGGTATACAATTTTAATGGAGGAGCAAATACAAGAGTTCGAATGACAACATCAAGTGGAAATATTTATACCGCTACGATTCCTATTCCTACTCCAATAAATGCTTTGGTATCTTATCGCATTGAAGCATTAATGAGTACCGAAGACACTACTTTTTCACAATTTTATTATTATAATGACAATATCGTATCAGGCGCTTATGTACCTATGATTTTGGGAGATACTTTTGGTTGTATCAATAATACAGCTTCTTATATTAGATCTAATGCACAAGATCCATTGTCTTTTAATGTACCTCCTACCGTTACAAATGCGTTAACTAGCTCAGATATAACTGGTGTACAAATAGGAACACTCAACAATACGTCTACTATAAATAGTTTAACAGGGTCAATTGGAACAGCAACAGGAAGTGCTGGGGCGTATTCTAATTATACTGCATTAAGAGTTGATTCTTTTGATATTGGTCAAAATTATCCTATTACGCTTACAAGTTCATCTACCAATAATACATACAATTATTTTGCAGTGTATATAGATTTAAATGGAAATGGCTATTTTAATGATGCAGGAGAATTGGTATACAATTCTATTGCTTCATTAACTAGAGGAGGAAGAATTGAAAGTGGTAATATTTATATCAAAAAAGAAACTCGACCTGGAAATACGGTAATGCGAGTTGTGAGTAGCAATGCTCCTATTACCCTAAACAGTATCATTCATACAACGGGGGAAGTAGAAGATTATAAAATATATATCAAACCATTGAACTATAAATGGACTTTGAACAACAATCTTTTAACTGTTAATTCGGATACATTAGCTGTCACATTTTCATCGTTTCCCACAAATATAGGTGTGAGAATTACTGATAACAACAATTGTACAAAAGATTCAAATAGAATAAGAGTAAATTTATCAAGTGGTAGCATTACTCCTGCAATTACCCATAATGCATTAGCTTCCAATTGCTTACAAGATGAAATAACGTTAAATGTTAATCACACAGGAGGTTGTCCTCCTTATACCTATCAATGGGCTTCGGGAACAACAAATATTGGGAATACAAAAACCATAACAACGATTTTAGATGCTAGTAAATCTTATAGCGTTACGGTTACTGATGCTTCTAATGCTACCGCAACAGTATCTACACCTGTTTTTATAGCAACTAACCCCAAAATAACTTCAAAAATTGATACTGGTAGAATATGTGAAAGAGGATCACTACTCCTTTCAGTTAATGGTGCAGCTTCCGATTCATTTGTATGGTACAATTCAACGTTAGCTAACAAACTTGATTTTGTTTCTATTGGGAAAAAGTATACAACACCTACAATAAATACAACTACACAATTTTATGTAAGAGCGAGAAGACAAACAAATGAAACCATTGGAAGAACTACTTTGACAGGTGCTTTAAACTTTGCAAGTATAAATACTGGAATTGCATTTAATACTTCACGTGCTATTTTGATAAACTCTTGTAATTTATTTTGTCAAGCTACAGGCGGAAGAATTGTAGTAGCGGTTATAGATAAAGCGGGTAATACAATTTCTGAAACCGATACTATTTCTGTAACAGCAACAAGTGCTACAGTAGCCACCTCTATTCCACTCAATCTATCAGTTCCAAATGCTGGCAACGAATATCGTCTTATTGCGAAATTTTTGAGCAATTTCACTATATTAAACAGTTCGGGATCAGGCCCATACAATTTTACCGTTCCATCGGGTTCTATGACACTTACAAGTGGCTATAATTTAGGAAGTTTGATTACCCAATATATGTATTTTCACAGTATAAGAATTTCTCCAAATCCTTGTTATGGATCTATTGATACGCTAACCGCAAAAGTAATAAAAGCTCGAGTTCCTCAAATAACTAATGATATAGTTAGAACCGAATTGTGTGAAGGAGATAGTTTGAAATTAACAATTGCTACTGATATTTTTGGAAATAAGTTTACTTGGAATAGAAATGATACCGCTATATCTACTGGAGTATCCAAAACTTATAAAGTATTAAATACATCGGCTAAAGATGCAGCATACTATAGCGTAACTATTTCTTCAGACAGTTTTTGCAATAGAGATACGATATCTAAGAAAATCCTAGTATCTTTCTACCCTACAGTAAGTATAATGGACACACTCAAACGTCTTGATTTGTGCATAGGTGGAACTGACTCAAATGTATTAAAACATTTAAATGGTGATACGTTTACATTAGTAAAAAATGGCGTAGATTTTATAGCGAGCAATAGTCCTTCATTCATATTTAATAATGTTCAACTTGCTGATAATGGAATTTATACAATAAAAGCAAATGATAAACATAGATGTAAAGAAGTACTTTCCTCTTCATTCACATTAAATGTTGTTCCACATCCAATATTTACGACTCCTCTTCCATCAACTATGGAATTATGCGAAGGATCTGAACTTAAAATAAAATCAACCCCAAATCATTATACAAATCTTCAATGGTATAAAAATGGAAGTCCTATACCAAATGAAGTTGTTGACTCTTTTACTCGTAATCGAGCAAAATTGACTGATACGGGATACTATTTTATAGAGGCTAAAAGCTATAAAGGCTGTACAACTGCTTTTACAAACAATGTCAATGTAATTATTTCTCCAAAACCTATTTCTGAATATATTTCACCAACAAAAACGGTTTGTGAAAACACCAAATTGGAGTTAGAAGCCAAATTTAAAAATGCTAAAAATGTAAAATGGTTTAAGAATGCATTGCCATTAAATGATTCCAATACCATTTTATTAATTTCCAATAATGCTACGCTACCCGATTCAGGTATTTATAATTATATAATTGATGCTTTTGGGTCTTGCTCAGACCTTACATCAAGTAATATTACCGTAAAGGTAGTATCCAAACCACAATTATTGAGCAATCCAACATCCCTTTTCACTAGATGTGAAGGAGATTCTATTAAGTTTGGAGTTAATACAAAAAATGTGAATTTGTACCAATGGTACAAGAATGGCATTGCTTTACAAGGTCAAGAGGATTCATTATTCTTACTTAAATTTTTAAGTATAAGAGATACGGGTAATTATTCGTTAAAAGTAAATAGCCATCCAAGCTGTAATGAAATAAGTAGTACTAATTTTAGAATAAATATTACTCCAGCCGTTAGAATTTCTTCGCATCCAAAAAACATATCACTGTGTGAAGGCGCTACGGATTCCTTGAAAGTAATAGCTGAAAATGGACTCAAATATCAATGGAAGAAAGATAACGCACCTTTGTTAAACGATACAACGAACACATTGATTATCAAAAAAGTAAATGCTGCTACAATTGGAAATTATACGGTTGAGATTACGGGAGTAGCTCCGTGTCCTCTTCTTACTACTTCAAACACAGCAAATGTAAAAATTAAAGTGGGAAGAACTTCTGCATATCTAGTACCTACTTCGGTATATGATGCGGTAGAACAATGTACAGATTCGGCAGGTTGGACATATTTTAGCCCTATTGACGATGAAGATAAAGTAATATTTGCAGTTAGAAAATATACCAATGCAATTAAAACCAATGCAGATATTATTGTTAGACCTAATATGTATCAAGATCGAGTAAATAATAAAGACGAATTTAGTGGCTCAATATTTGCAAAGCGATTCTGGAATTTAGATATTGATACAGGTACTATCTTTAATCCAATAGATGTTAAATTCTATTACAATAATACTGAAATTACCGAATTACAAACCGAATCATTAGGATTAGTAAATTTCTTTGGGTCTAATGAATTTACACTAAATCAATCCGATGTAACATGGATTAAAACAAAAGATTTTCCATTCAATTCTTCCCTGTTAAGTTCTGTTTCTGGTCAAAAACTTAACTTTGATTATGATGTTATTACACCTACTGATATGGGAATTGAGAATAATGTTCAATATATTACGTTTGAAAATTTATTCCAAAAAGGTGGCGGAGGTGCTTGGATTAGCTATTTTGGCAAGCCAAAATACGTTACAGCTATTTCTTCATCTGAAAAAAACAAACTTGGATTGAGTGTTTTCCCAAATCCATCCACCGATGGATTGATCAAACTGGAAGTATCACATGCGGTATTAAATGATTTAGAAATGAGTGTATTTAATGCGTTGGGACAGAATGTATTTAATACACCAATTATGCACAAAAAAGACATAACCGTTCACCCATTTGACTTCAGCAATTTACCTAATGGAAACTATTATATTACCCTAACAAACGGAGAAATTACAAATAGCGTTAAATTTCAAATTATTAAGTAAGATTCTTCGATAAATAATGCCCGAACAAAAAAACATATTTAAAACAAGTAAAGAAAAGGAAGCGTATTTTAATCTAAAATTCATTCCTTTTCTTTCACAATTATACAATTACGCTTTTTATCTTACAAAAGATGAAGATGATGCCAATGATTTGGTTCAAGATACTTTTATCAAAGCCTTTAGATTTATAGAAAATTTCCAAGAAGGCACTAATGAAAAAGCATGGCTTTTCAAAATTATGAAAAACGGCTTTATCAATGATTATCGCAAAAAAACGAGTAAACCAGTTCACTTTTCATTTGATACAATATACGAATCAGGTGATAGTGAAAATGAAGACGATTTAAATAATGTTTCAGACAATAATTATCTTCAAACAACCGATGCATATCGAGGTCTAATTGGAGATGAAGTAACCAAAGCATTAGAATCTCTTCAGCACGATTATAGACAAATAATTTTGCTGGCAGATATTGAAGAATTTAGCTATGAAGAACTGAGCGAAATACTTGATATTCCTATTGGAACAGTTCGTTCAAGGCTTTTTAGAGCACGAAATTTATTGAAAGAAAAACTAAAAACCTATGGAAAAAATCTTGGATATAAAGAAAAAAGGTAATAATATAAAAATGTTGATTCAATGAGTACAATTACTTGCAAAGAGATTAAGGAACAATTAATGTTTTATTTGGATAACGAACTAAATGAAACTGCCAAAAATCAGCTAATCGAACATTTACGAAGTTGTTGTGACTGTATGGACTTTCTATACAAAGAAAAACAAATGAAAGACAAAATATGTGATAAATTGAAAGATTCTTATGTATGCAAATGTGATACTAGCAAGCTAGAACAATGCATAAAAGACAAAATTCAAGAAATAATTAAAGGAAAATTTTAAAATTCTTTTGTCAAAATTTCTAGATTTTTAAATCGTTTTTGACTCTCCTCTTTGCCCAATAACATCATCGTATCAAACACAGAAGGTCCTTGCATTATACCCGTCAATGCGATTCTAAACACAGGCATCATCTGCCCCATTCCCATGTCATAATTAGCCAATAATTCTTTGAATAGCTCCTCTAAGTTTGATGAATCAAACGCTGTATTATCTAATTTAGAAATATAATCATTCGCAAAATCTAGTGATTTTGGCGACCATTTTTTCTTTAAAGAATCTATATCTATAGTTTCTAAATTATGATACAAATAATTCCCTATTTTTTCTAAATCATGAACAAAAGAAATTCTATCTCTAAATATCTCACAATATCTTTGGATAAAATCGGTACTTAGATTCAATCCTTGATTTGTAGTGTAGGATTCAAAATAATTAGTCAAATGTGATAAATCAACATGCTTAAGAAATTGTTGGTTGTACCAAATAGCCTTGTCATAATTGAATTTAGCACCAGCTTTGTGCACTCTATCCAAAGAAAAACTTTGTATCAATTCTTCATGTGTAAAAATTTCTTTTTCTGTTCCATCATTCCATCCCAGCATAGCCAAAAAATTGATAAAAGCGTGAGGTTCAAAACCTTTTTCTCTATACCCTAAAGAAGTTTCTTTACTTTCGGGATCGGTCCAAGCTAATCCAAAAACAGGAAATCCAAGTCTATCGCCATCTCTTTTGCTCAATTTTCCTTTACCATCGGGTTTTAAAATCAAAGGTAAATGCGAAAAACTAGGCATATCGGCTTCCCAGCCAAAAGCTCTATACAACAAAATATGATGGGGTGTAGAAGCCAGCCATTCTTCACCTCTAATTACATGCGTAATTTTCATTAAATAATCATCTACTACATTGGCAAGATGATACGTAGGCATCCCATCGCTTTTCAATAAAATTCTATCATCTAATTGTGATTTTTTGAACGCTACTTGCCCTCTGATAGTGTCTTCAAATACCAAATCTTCTCCATCATCTACTTTTAGACGAATAACATAAGGTGTATTTTTATTCAATAAATCGGCTACCTCATCTTTTGAAAGAGTCAAACTATTTCGCATAGCACCACGAGTAGAAAAATTATACGCATCCGAAATTCCATTGTTCTTTTCGGCAGATTCCGCACGCCATACAGCCAATTCTTCATCTGTATCAAAACCATAATACGCACTACCGTTATCTATCAATTTTTGAGTATACTCCTTATAGATTGCTTTTCTATCGGACTGACGATAGGGGCCATACTCGCCTCCAAATCCTACACCTTCATCTGGTAAAATACCACACCATTTCAACGTTTCTATTATATACTCTTCGGCTCCTTGTACCGATCTATTTTGATCCGTATCTTCTATTCTTAAAAGGAAATCACCATTATGTTTTTTTGCAAATAAATATGCATACAAAGCCGTTCGGATGCCTCCCAAATGTAAAGGTCCTGTAGGTGAAGGCGCAAATCGTGTTCTAACTTTTTTTATCATTTCTATAATTCAAATCTATTCAAAGCACAAAGATATATGCAATTTTCATAAATATATTGATTTTCTAACACATTTCATTAATTTTAAATATAAAAAAGCTATTTTTGTCTCATAAATTAGATTATACAAAATGAAAATTGCCGTTATTGGAACAGGATATGTAGGATTGGTGTCTGGAGTTTGTTTTGCAGAGACTGGTGTAGAAACAATATGCGTAGACATTCAAGAAGAAAAAGTGCTTAAACTCAAAAAAGGAGAGGTTCCTATTTATGAGCCCACATTGGATATTTTGCTTAAAAGAAATTTGAAAGAAGAGCGAATAGAATTCACTACCGACCTCAAAGATGCGGTAAATAAGGCAACGATAATATTTTTGGCACTTCCTACTCCCGAGAGCGAAGATGGCTCGGCAGATTTGAGCTATGTACTCAATATGGCCAATGAATTGAGCCAAATCATAATAGAATATAAAGTAATAGTAAATAAAAGTACTGTTCCCGTAGGAACAGCGGCCAAAGTACAAGCTATTTTTGATGAGAAATGTAACACCAAAGTAGATGTGGTATCTAATCCTGAGTTTTTGAGAGAAGGATACGCTGTTGAGGACTTTCTAAAGCCCGATAGAATAGTAATAGGAAGTAGTAGCGAGCAGGCTATTACACTTATGAAAAAACTCTATGCTCCCTTTGTAAGACAAGGAAATCCTGTAATAATTATGGATGAAAAATCGGCCGAAATGACTAAATATGCAGCAAATTCATTCCTTGCACTTAAAATTTCATTTATGAATGAAATGGCTAATTTAGCAGAAAAAGTTGGTGCCGATATTAATGATATTCGAAAAGGTATAGGAACGGACAATAGAATAGGAAATCGATTTTTGTTTCCAGGTATAGGATATGGGGGAAGCTGCTTTCCAAAAGATGTGAAGGCGTTACAAAGTATTTCAAAAGAATATAACTATGATTTTAAAATCGTAAATTCTGTAATTGATGTAAATGAAAATCAACGTCGTATATTTTTTGAAAAGATACAGAACAAAATGGAACTTCAAGGCAAAAAAATAGCCATTTGGGGATTGGCGTTCAAACCCAATACCGATGACATTCGTGAAGCACCTGCATTATTCTTGATAGAAGAATTGCTCAAAAAAGGAGCAGATGTTCATGTCTATGACCCCGAAGCTATGGAAAATGTAGCAAAAAAATATAACAATAAAATACATTTTGGCGAAAGCATGTATGATATTCTTGAAAATGCAGATGCACTCATTATAGTAACAGAATGGAATACTTTTCGTACGCCCGATTTCAATAAAATGAAATCGCTAATGAATACAAATTGTATTTTTGATGGACGAAATCTATTTGAATTGGAGGAAATGATACATGAAGGATTTGAATATTATAGTATAGGAAGAAAAGATATAAAATAATGGCAAAAAGAGTATTAATAACAGGCGCAGCAGGATTTTTAGGTTCACATTTATGTGACTATTTCATCGAAAAAGGATGCGAAGTCATAGGAATGGACAACTTGATTACGGGGCAATTAAAAAACATTGAACATTTGATAAAACTTCCACAGTTTGAGTTTTATCATCATGATGTGAGTAAATTTGTTCACGTTCCGGGACATTTGGACTATATCATGCATTTTGCATCGCCCGCTAGCCCTATCGATTATCTAAAAATACCAATCCAAACCCTTAAAGTAGGCAGTTTGGGAACGCATAACCTTTTAGGATTGGCTAAAGCAAAAAATGCACGTATACTAGTAGCTTCTACCTCTGAAGTATATGGCGACCCAATGGTACATCCACAAACAGAAGAATATTGGGGCAATGTAAATCCTATAGGTCCAAGAGGCGTATATGATGAAGCCAAACGTTTTCAAGAAGCCATTACCATGGCATATCATCGATTTCATAATGTAGAAACTCGTATTGTGCGAATTTTTAATACGTATGGGCCTCGTATGCGACTGAATGACGGGCGTGTATTACCTGCTTTTATCGGTCAATCCTTGCGAGGCGAACCTATGACCATTTTTGGAGACGGAAGCCAAACTCGTTCATTTTGTTATGTTTCTGATTTGGTAGAAGGCATCTATAGACTATTGATGAGCGATTATGCCTATCCAGTCAATATTGGCAATCCCGATGAAATTACTATTAAACAATTTGCGGAAGAAATCAAAAACTTATTTGATGGCAAATCGGAGATCATCTACAAAGAATTGCCTCAAGATGACCCTATGCAACGCCAGCCCAATATTGATAAAGCAAAAAGTCTTCTTGATTGGAGCCCGAAAGTAAGTAGAGCCGAAGGATTGAAAATCACTTTAGATTATTTTAAATCCTTATCACACGAAGAACTTTATCAGCTCGATCATAAAGATTTTGAGGGATATAATAAATATTAATACAAAATTCAATGTAGTCATTTTATACCGTTCATACAATCAATATAGTCCAATTTTAATTGTACTATTTGCTTGTTATGACGGCATTTACCACGCTAAAGTTACAAAATAGATTGGACTATTTTATAAGTAAGATTGGTATTATATCTACAAATGTAATAGTAGCAGATAGCTATGAGCTGATAGATAATTCTCGTGTTGTATTTTGCGCGCGAGATAGAAGCGGCATCCTCCGAAGCCTTTTGGCTCGGAGATATAGCGTATAGCTCGTTTACGCGCCCTAATTAGCTCTTATTAATTACTTCACCTTTCTAACACTAGCTTGCACTACGGTTTTATCGCTTATTTTTGTTAAAAAAGAAACAAATTCGCAATTATCCAGATTGATATTTGTTTTAGCTTCTTCAGAGTCTATCGTACCATTTCCATCACGATCTCTAATTTTAGTAACATCCAATTCAAATTGTTTGATATAAGTACGACCTTTTTCGTATTTGGACAATCCATTTGCAAATAAAAGTGCATCGCCTTTGATATCGGTAAACATATAACGAAGCACATGCTCATGCTCATAATCTTCAATTTCGGTGCTACCTTTTAACTGAGTCGCTATAATTTTGCTTTGTAGAAAAGATACAGCGAGGGCTACTTGCTCTGTTGTTTCTTGAGAAAATTCAATTTTGGCTTGATAAATATATTTTTGTCTAGAATTATCAAAAAATACAGAATCTACAATGTTAGCAATAGGCGCAATAGCTAATCTTTCAGCAACTTTTGAATCCCAATCGGATCTTGGAAAATTGCTTTTGATAGCACCATTAGCGATACGATCAATCCCTGCTGTAGGTTTTTCGGAACCTGCTAATAAATTCCATACACTTTGTGCAAATTTATTGGTTAGATTATCTTCCTCTCCATAAGGTGAACCCAAAAAATAACTATGAATACTCACGGGTATCATTTTCTCTCTATACTTATCCTGCAATACTTTTAAGACAGCATGACCATCGGGACAATTAGAACATTTAACGCCTGTAAACTCTTCTACCAATACTCTTTTTGGCATTTGTATAATTGAACTTGAATTGAGGTATGTAGTATCTAATATTGCTGTAGGAGTTTTTGAAATGGGATTGTTATATACTTCTTTGCAACTAAAAGTAAGCAAAAATAACACTGATAAAAGAACAATACTTAACGATTTCATATAAAAATTTAATGATTTTTTGAAGTGCAAGATAATAAATATTTAGCGAGTTTGGGCTAATTTTTTTGTTGTAAATAATCTAAATAACAGTTTGTAAGCATGACACCTAGTTCATAGTATGTACTTTCTAAGATTTCATCTTCGGAAAAATAACAATGCCTTTTGATACGCTGGAGTTCATCTTCATCGGTCTCTTTGGTAATCGTTGAAATAAAGTCATAGCTATATTTAAGATTGCTTACATCTCTTTTTTCAATCATTTGAATAGCTTGTAGACGGCGTTGTTCTTTTTTGTTAAACGCATAATACAAGTACGAAATAGGCGAAAATGACATACCATTGACTCCCATAGAAGGGCCTGCGTCCTTCATATAATCTCGGTGAGATTTTAGCTTTTGTTTTGGTTTGTCTTCCTTTTTTCCATAGTTTTTATTATACAAAATCGATTGACTGGCAAGACTTTTGGAAGAGATAACCACATTTTTAATTGGTTTGACATAATAGGAAAGCAATACATTCAATTCGCTCATCGAATCTACTATATAATATTCTTGAATTTCCATTCCTATGAATGAAAATTGGACAAGGTCTCCATTTTTTACAGTAATTCGATAGAGTCCATCTTCGTTGGAAACGGTTCCAAACTGTGAAGACACATTATATATAGAGCATCCTCGCAAAGCTTTTCCATCTTTTCGATCCATAATTTTGCCCGTAATGTATCGCTGCGCTATAGCATTATTGGAAATAAATAAAAAAAGCGCCCAAAAGAAAATCCTAAATATACTCATAAAAAAAACTGCCTACAAATATAACACTTGTAGGCAGTTTGATAACTTAAATATTGCAAAAATATTGTTGCAATATTATAAAATTAAAATCCGAATACCATTCCCACTCCAAAAGATTCTTTGATTTGAAGTTTACGTTCTTTTGCAAACGTCTTAGGATTAGTTATCAATACATCGGCATCATAAAGCATTAAGAAGCTCAAATTGAATGCAATATACTTATTTAATTTATAGAAGATATCGGTTTGTGAAGTTACATCTATTTCCCATCTTCTTGTAGAACCGTCAGGATCTCTGTCCGATCTCAAGTAATTGTTAAATAATTGTAATCTACTTCTCAATAAGAAATTTTTGAAAAGTTCTTTTTCAAAAGATGCATCAAACTTAGCACCAAACTCAGAACGAATATTTTGGTTTTGTTTATTACCAAAAGCTCCTTCGGGTCTAGAGATAAGATAATCATTGGTTACAAATGTAAATTTTCCAATACCAGGAGAGAAAAATATAGACAAATATTTTAAAGGTCTATACTCTATACCGGGATTCAATTCCAAAATTCCTGGTGCCATAAAATCTGAAACCAAAACGGTATCATTATTATTATCCCAAGTTTTTATGAATTGAGAAGTAAAATTGGAGATAAATGCTCCACTCCACTTTCCACTTTTATTGATATTGTAAAAATACTTAGTACTTAGTTGAAGTACATCACTATTTTTCAATAATGGCATATCTACATCTACACTAGGATCATAATTTTTTACAAACCCCATTCTACCGTCAAATGAATTCAACCAACGGTGTGGGCCTTTTTCATAATTAGCTTCTACGTGAAGTAATGCTTGAAAACTAAAATTACTAATCCCTCCTGCAGCATAATTACTAAATAAATTCTGACCAATATTCAATGCTAAATTTCCTTTGTATGTCCAATTTGGTTTTACAGGTACAGGAAGCGTAGCTTTGAATTTGCCTATTTCAGCATCAATAGATGCTTTTTGCTTTTCCAATTCAGCAATTCTAGCTTTTGTTTCGGCTATTTTTGCAGAATCTTGAGCATTCAAAGACAATATTCCAAAACTAAAAAAGAATACAAACGAATATATTAACGATTTCATTTTTAAACCTTTATATTATTTCCCTTCGTTATCCATTTGTTCTTTCAACTGCTGAAGCATATCCAAGTCGCCCAAAGTAGATTTGTCAATAGATTGATTTATCTTTTGAACTGCTTGTTTTGTTTTTTTGCTTTCTGCTTTTTTCTCATTAAGCTCAGCTGATTTTACTTCTTGTTTTTCTTCTTCCCAAACTCTTGTGTGAGATACGATGATTCTTTTATCATTTCTATCAAACTCAATGATTTTGAAGCTGTATTTTTGATCTACATCGATGATAGAACCATCTTCTTTCTTCGCATGACGCGTAGGAGCAAATGCTTCTAATCCATAAGGCAACAATACTTCTGCACCTTTTTCATCTCTTTTTGTAACAGTAGCTTCATGAACACTTCCTACAGGGAATACATTTTCAAAAGTATCCCATGGATCTTCTTCAATTTGTTTGTGACCCAAAGAAATTTTTCTTGTTTCATTGTCCAATTCCAAAATTACTACATCCAATTCTTGACCTACTGCTGTAAAGTCAGATGGGTGATTGTAACGTTTTGTCCAGCTAAGGTCGCTGATATGAACCATACCACCTACACCTTCTACCAAGTCTACAAATACACCATAAGGAGTAATGTTTTTAACTACACCTTTATGTCTAGAACCTTGCGTGAATTTATCAGCAACTTTTGACCAAGGATCTTCTTGTAATTGTTTCAATGAAAGAGACATTTTTCTTTCTTCATTGTCAATAGTCATAATTTTTGCAGTATGAACATCTCCTACTTTGAAGAATTCACGGCTATTGATTGGTTGATTGCTCCAAGAAAGCTCAGATACGTGTATCAAACCTTCAACACCTGGTTGGATTTCCAAAAATGCACCATAATCCTCAACATTAACGATTTTACCAGTTACGGTTTCGCCTACTTTAAGGTTATCAGCCATTTCTTCCCAAGGGTGTTTTGTCAATTGTTTCATACCCAAAGAGATACGTTTTTTGTCATCATCAAAATCCAACACTACTACGTTTACTTTTTGATTTACTTCCAATACTTCAGAAGGATGACTAATTCTACCCCAAGAGATATCCGTGATATACAACAATCCGTCTACACCACCTAAGTCCATAAATGCACCGAAGTCTGTAATATTTTTTACTACTCCTTCCAATACTTGTCCTTTCTCCAATTGTCCGATAATTTCAGCTCTTTGACCTTCTAAGTCAGCCTCAATCAACGCTTTGTGAGAAACCACTGCATTTTTGATCAATTCATTGATTTTTACAATCTTAAGATCCAATGTTTTACCTACATACTGATCGTAATCTGTAATTGGTTTTACATCGATTTGAGATCCTGGCAAGAATGTTTCCAAACCAAATACGTTTGCAATCAAACCACCTTTTGTTTTGCTCATGATATGACCTGTAACAATCTCTTCATTTGCATGTGCCGTTTTGATATTTTCCCACGCTTTGAATAATTTTGCATTTTTTCTAGACAAAATCAAGTGACCTTTTTTGTCTTCTTTGCTCATTACATACACGTCATATTCTTGACCTGCTGCCAAATCTTCTACATCTCTAAATTCAGAAAGTGGCACCAATCCATCGGATTTGAAACCTACGTTTAATACTACATCAGAAGATGTGATACCTACTACTTTTCCTACAATAATTTCATGCTCGGTGATAGTAGTGATTGAATTTGAATACATTGCATCGTATTCTTTTTTTGTAGCTTCATCATAAGAAGTTACATTTTTTTTGCTGATAGACCAGTCAAAATCGTCGTGAGCTGTTTTTTTAGACGGAAACTCTGCCGCTGTATCTTGTAAATTTTCCAAGACTTTAAATTTTAAGGGTTAATAAATAATTTCTAACTCCATCTTCGAAAAAATGGGGATGCAAAAATAACATTTTTTTTTTAATTGATTGATTTTAATACAAGTATTTCAATTTTAAAGAAATTAAAATTAGCGATAAAAACTTATAAATATTGAAATGAATTTTAGATAAAACCTCAATAATTTTAGAAATTATGATTTAACCCAATTTTAAAACCATTGCTATAATTCATCCGTTGACTTATATTATTTGTGGTTATTTTTCCTATTTCAGAATTCAAATCATATAATAAACTCACGTAAGATTTTTTCTTAACTCTAAAATTCATTCCTACATTCACATTTAAAACCATATTCCATCCTACATTTTCACTTTTAATTTCAGAAGCTGAATTGGAAACCGAAGATAGGGTCATAAAATTGGCATAAGCTCCTAATCCTGCAATAACCCTTATATTCTCATTCAATTCTTTAAAAATTGGGCTTTTAACGTTAAATTTTAACGGAAATTGAAAATATTGATTGGTCAAATTGCTATTCAAATTATTTACAAAAATATTACCTGAGAAGTTCTGTAAAATCAACCCTGAAGATATACTCATCCTTTCATTTAATCGATAGGAAGCTAATAGCCCTAATTGAAACGTATTTCCTGAAATCTTGCCATAAACAGAGTGTTCTAAATTAGAAATGCCAAAACCAATTTCGGAATTTATACCAAATTTACTTGAATCAATAAATTGTCCATACGAGATTTTGGATACCAATAATAATGCTATTAATAAATTTTTCATTGTACTTTTTTTTGTTTCACAATTAAACGATTTTAACTAATTTTTATTATAAATTGATTAGAATAAAATCCATATTATACCGTACATACAATCAATATAATCCAATTTTTAATTGTACTTTTTGTTTGTTATAGCGGTATTAATACTAAAAATCAGACTTTTCTATAATTTATTTTCATTTCCTATCAAATTCATTTCGCCTATATACAAGCATTTCTCTTATCAAAGCAAATATATTTTAAAAACTAGATTAATATACATTATTTTATAAAAAATTATCGAACTTTAATATCAATATGATTGTAATTATGTTCTAATAAAATACAAATATGAATTATATAGAAAATTTGAATTGGCGATATGCTACCAAGCGAATGAATGGCAGCAAAATAGATGCAACAAAACGTGAACGTATATTAGAAGCTATCAAACTAGCTCCTACTTCATTGGGAATGCAACCTTTTGATGTGTTTGTAATTGAAGATGCCGCTACAAAAGAATTGCTAGCGCCACTGTGTTATAATCAACCTCAAATCAAAGAAAGTGATTTTGTTTTAGTATTTGCAAATTGGACAGCAAATTTTGCTGAAAAAATGGAACTTTATATGCAAAATATTATGGAAACTCGCGGTGTAACCAGCGAAAGTTTGGATGGATTTAGAAAGAGTATACAAGGTTTTGTATTGTCAAAAAATACCGAAGAACAAACGGCTTGGGCATCGGATCAAGCATATATAGCCTTAGGATTTGCACTCATGGCAGCGGCATTGGAGCATGTAGATGCTACTCCAATGGAAGGATTTGATAGAAAAGCCGTAAGTGAATTTATGGGATTGCCACAAATGGGTATGGAGGCTGGAGTTCTAATGGCCGTAGGTCATAGAGATGAAGCCAATGACTATCTTGTAACAGCACCAAAAGTGAGACGCAAACACGAAGACATTATTAGAACATTTATAAAATAAAATAAAAAAGGCTACTCAAATTGAGTAGCCTTTTTTTCTATGAATTGGTCAATATTTTTATCTCAAAGTAAAAACTGTAGATTTTCCATTCATGGTAAAAGTAGCTTGATTGTCGCAATTATTGCTGCTAGTAGGTGTTCCATAATCGATAGAATAAGATACACTTCCGCGAGTCATAGTTATAACTCCATCTTGAATATACTTGCAACCTATACGAATCAATAAATTTTTATTGATAGTAAGTGTATACGAAGTGCCATTTCCCGTTACCCCCGAAGCACCTCCCGAAATTTCATATACATCATCGGACCAGTTCAAAGGAGTAGAAGCTCCTGCCGTCATAGTTCTTTTTCTAGTAGAATTCCAAGTAACAACTTTTCCGTTAGCTTTAGCGATACTCATATTGGCTACAATAGTCCAATAAGGCTGTCCTGAAGCATTTGTTCCATTATACGTAACAGTTCTTGTAGAGGAATTATTGATCGTACGATCGTCTACTTTGTATCCATCAAATGTTTGAGTTACAGATTTACCAGCATTTCTAAATCCATTTGTGAATTTAAACATAACTTTTCCATAACGAACACGTCCATCTCTACAAGTGATACCATTGGTACCAAAATCTACTGTAATAGAACTATCCGAAGTATTTTTTATAATTTTAACGGTATCTGCCAATACTGCACTAGCACTACTATTATCTCGCACCAAAATATTGGAAGACGCATAATAAGCATCATCCGAAATTTTTGATGCATCTTCGCTTATTTGCTCCGAATGCGAATTATCCTCTACTATTTCTTGATCTTCCGAAGTCAATGTTTCTGTTTTTTTGCAAGACTGAAATGCCAGCAATGTGGCTAAACAAATTAAAGATATTTTTTTCATAATGATATTATTTAGTTTATATTAGAGAAACAAATATTAGGAAAAGTTTAATATTGTGGAATTTTTTTATTCATAAATTGAAACCAAAGCGGCGGAAGCAAAGTTAGTAGCATACTTCCTGGATAGCCCAAAGAAAGCTGAGGACTATCGTCCAAATGCCTTAAAATTTGATATTTTCGGGTAGCCTTATAATGGTGATCGCTATGCCTTGTCAATTCAAACAAAACAATACGTCCCATAAAATGATCGCTATTCCACGAATGTTTGGGAAGGACTCTTTCATACTCCCCCGAAGGAAGCAATTGACGCTGAAGTCCATAATGTTCGATATAATTGATTGTTTCCAAGAGCAAAATTCCTATAATTGCTATCAAAACAGCAAAAGGAAGTACCGCCAAACCCCACACCATTGACACAAAAATTAAATACGAAAACTGAATGAAAAAGATTTGAATCATTTCATTTTCAAGTGTCCAAATGGATTTGTTTGAATGCTCCAAACGTTCCTTTTCCAATTGCCAAGCGTGTGAAATTTGTCCAAAAATTGAACGAATATAAAAGGCATAAATAGATTCATTTTTTCGAGCCGTAGCCGGGTCCGCAGGTGTAGAGACCAATTTATGATGTCCTTTGTTGTGCTCAATGGTAAAATGCATATAAAGATTTATCATCAAGCCCAACTTGGACAAAAACACTTCAAACTTATTATTTCTATGTCCCAATTCATGCGCTACATTAATGCCCATACTTCCCAAAACGATACCCGTACTTAAGCACAATCCAATGATTTCTAGAGTAGGTAATGATTGATTTTTAACAATATCAAAAAACTTAAAAGCTAATATAAAACATAAGAATGGACAGATATAGAGCAACATATCAAAAAAAATAGATTGGCTCCTAGAAGATTCTTCTTCCGTCTGAATATTTTTTGTCGACAATGGAAAAACACTGTCTAAAACAGGTATAATTCCAAATGTAACAATTGGAGTCAACCAAACCCAAATCCCAAGTTTTGTCAATCCTATATAAGCACATATAGGTATGATGTATGCCAGCAAATATTTCAAATCTTTCATGATGAACTTTTTAGACTTTACAAAGATAAGAATTTTTGGGTATAGTCTCTAATTATATCTTTTCTGAAAATTAAGAACGAAAGAGTTTTACTATTATCCATTTACAACAAGTGAGAAATAGAGAATCGCTCCGATAAAGAAATAAAAGAGCTGGTTAAAGATTATCTATAACCCTCTCTTCTAAATAAAATTGCCTCTTAGTTACTTTTTCTAGTCTTCGTCTAGTATTTTCATTTCTCTTTAAGTGCATATTTGTTCTCGTTATCGCTAAAATGAAGAAGAGTAGAGGTACATAATAGTTTGGACTATTTTATAAGTAAGTTTGGTATTATTTGTGGGATGCGTATTTGCGCAAAGGATCGAAGCGATATCCTCCGACACTAGGAAAAGGTAATTTTGTTATGTTTTGGATAAAATTGGCTAACAAAAGCAATTGTGGGGCAAAAAAGGAATGGAGGAGATACAAGCGTAGAGCCTGGTTCGTGCGCCCAAAATTTA
>JBIPPG010000107.1:0-7801 GCA_044368545.1 Chitinophagales bacterium
TCTTCCCGTAACTGAATATGAAGGTGGAAAAGTATATAAAATTATTATGACTGGAAATAATACCTCTTTAAGTCAATTTGGGTTTCAGTTAAGAGAAACCAATAATAAAGGTACATTTAGTAATTTTCCGGCGAATGTAGGCAAACAGGCTCTCGGTTTTATTACTCACTCTTCTCGATTGAGTAAAACAGGTTTATTTTTTTCAGTAGAAATGACTTGGACTGCACCTGCTGCAGGAAGTGGTTCGGTATCTTTTGATGGTTTAATTAATGCTGTAGATGGAAACTCAAATAATAGTGGTGATGCAGTAAGTGCCGTAAAAACAGTAACTTATAACGAAAAAATAGCTTCAACATTTGCCCTTACTTGTGCAAATATTAATACAACGGGAAGTATCACATCTGGTTCTGCCGCATCAGGCGTTTCTTTTTCAGTTCCTTATACTGGGGCTACTTCTGGAGCATCCTATAGTGCTGTAAACGTTAACTCTACAGGTGTTACAGGGCTAACGGCATCATTGACGGCAGGTATCTATTCTGGATCATCAGGAAATCTAACTTTTAACGTTACAGGAACACCATCTGGAACAGGCACGGCTAGTTTTGGATTCACTGTTAATGGGGCTTCTTGTACACACAATATAAATGTAAACGCAGCTAGCGTGTTTGCTCTTAATTGTTCTAATTCTAACACTTCAGGATCGTTAATAAATGGAACGGTTGCTTCGGGAGTTACTTATACAGTTCCTTATTCAGGTGCTACGGTTGGAGGTACTTACAATGCCGTAAATGCAACTTCTACAGGAGTATCAGGGCTTACCGCTACAATAGCTTCTGGTACTTTTACTACTACATCAGGAAATTTAACCTTAGCTATTTCGGGAACACCTTCTGGAACTGGCACTGCAAGTTTTTCTTATACAATTAATGGAAAAACTTGTTCTTTTACAATACCTGTTGGCGCTTCTAATTCTCTTTCATTAAACTGTGCAAATGCTACTTCTACAGGTACACTTAAAGCAAATATAGCTACAACAGGTGTAGCTTTTACATTGCCTTATACAAATGCAACTTCGGGAGGTTCATATAGTGCGGTCAATGCATCTTCAACAGGTGTTACAGGATTGACTGCTACATTGAGTGCGGGTACTTTTTCAACTACTTCGGGCAATCTAACATTGAATGTTACTGGAACGCCTACATCAATGGGAACAGCAAGTTTTCTAGTAAATATTGCTGGAAAAACATGTACGCTTACCAAAACGGTAACTTCAAATATCGCTATTATTTCTAATGAATTAAATCCTATTAGTATTTCATATCAAAACAATCTATTGACCATTCAAGGCGACCAAGCTAATAAAATCAACGAATTGACAGCTTTAAACCTCAATGGAAAAATTGTTTATAATCAAGAAATTCATACGAATGCGCAAAAATTAGTATTGAACAATTTGAATTTGAATAAAGGAATGTATATTTTACAAATTAAAATGAATGATGGCTCTTTGACCTCTAAAAAATTAGTAATACAATAAAATATATTTGATAACCGAAAAAAGCCAAAAGAGTTTTCTTTTGGCTTTTTTATTGCTAAAAATACAAAAATCAAAATCAAATGAATTGGTATATAAAAACATTCGATGAACTCACGAATAAAGAGCTATATGAAATACTCAAAATTAGAAATGAAGTTTTCATAATGGAACAAGATTGTCATTATTTAGATTTGGATAACAAGGATTATAAAGCACATCATATTTTTTGTATCAATTCTAATGAAGAGATAGCTGCTTACGCTAGACTATTGCCCAAAGGTATCTCCTACCCACAAGCGAGTATTGGACGAGTAGCAACAGCAAAAGCGTATCGTAGACAAGAACTTGGTATCGATCTTATGAAAAAATCAATAGAATTTGTTTTCAATAATTATGAAACCGATGCAATTAAAATAAGCGCTCAAACCTATTTACTTGACTTTTATAAAAAATTTGGTTTTACACCTATTGGTGAAGAGTATTTAGAAGATGAAATTCCTCACATTGCTATGATTTTAAAAAACGAGTAGAAAATTCAAAATTATTAACATAATATTTTTTATTTACCGATATAAAAATATTGTAACCAAAAAACATAAAAAGTATCTAACTTTAAAAATTAAATAAAATGATAAAAGATCACGAAATTGATTACAAAATTTATGGAGAAGAAATGCAATTTGTAGAAATTGAATTGGATCCCAATGAAACCGTAATAGCCGAAGCAGGTGCTTTTATGTATATGAAAGATGGTATACAAATGCAAACCATATTCGGCGATGGCTCAAAAAAATCGGACAATGATGGCGTTTTAGGCAAAATGTTCAGTGCTGGAAAGCGATTATTGACTGGTGAAAGCTTATTTATGACGGCCTTTACGCATACAGGCGTTGGAAAATCGCACGTAGCTTTTGCTTCCCCTTACCCTGGCAAAATTATTCCGCTAAATTTGTCTCAGCTAGGTGGTAAAGTTATCTGCCAAAAAGATGCTTTTTTATGCGCAGCCAAAGGTGTAGAAATAGGTATTCAATTTCAACAAAGACTTGGAACTGGACTTTTTGGTGGCGAAGGATTTATTATGGAAAAATTAGAAGGCGATGGAATGGCATTTCTTCATGCAGGTGGACACGTAATTGAGCGCGAAATTCAAATGGGCGAAACGCTTAAAATCGATACAGGTTGTATAGTGGGCTATACTCAAGGCATTCAATTTGAAATTGAACGTGTACGAGGCATCAAAAATATGGTTTTTGGAGGTGAAGGTATTTTCTTTGCAAAACTGAGCGGACAAGGTAAAGTTTGGCTTCAAACATTACCTATTTCAAGACTAGCAAGTAGAATTATTGCTTACGCACCACAAGCAGGTGGTTCTTCAAAAGAGGAAGGAAGCATCTTGGGAGGCTTGGGAAGATTATTGGATGGTGAATAAAAAATAGTAAGATGGGCATACGTTTTATATATTTGCAATAAAATAAAACGTATGTTCAAATCTAAAAAACACAACTTAATCTTTATAGCCGTTGGTATTATTATAAATATTGTAGTATTGAATGCTTATCCCGACAGAAGTCGTGCTAGTTTATTTCTAAATGTATTATGTATATTTGTATTAATTGTAGGTTTAGTACGTGAATTGAGGAAGAAATAAATTTAATAATAAGATTTACAAGATCCGAATTAATTATTATACCAATCTTATTTATCAAATAGTCTAAACTATTTGATAAATAAGATTGGTATTATTTCAATAGCCATTTAGCTTCTTCTGAATGATTATTTAGGATATACGTTATTAAAATTCTATCTTCTTTCTTTATAAAAAATATATACCAAGCTGTTCGTTTATTAGAGATAAACGTTATATATTTCTCACCCAAATGAGACAATTGTGGTGGAATATTTTTAGATGGAGCAATATGAATATTTAATCTAATAAAATTAATTATTGCATTTTTGTAGTTTAGAGCCGATTCTAAATAGCTAAAATATTCTCTCTTATACAAATCATAAACAAGTTGATTCAAAAAATCGATAACTTCAGCTTTGTAACGAATCGTTATTTTTCCCAAGATAGACTTTTTATAAAATCGGATGTTTTTTTCTCAAATTCCTCTTCAGAAAGACTATTTGAATATTCTATTTCAAAGTTTATTTGATTCTTAACATTTTCTATTAAATTCAAAATTTCTTGATTTTCAATAGAATAAATCCAGTCAATTATATTTTTTTTCTTATTTTTAATTTCTATCGTTTCCATATCTTTGATATTTATACAACACAAATATACAAATTTTTTCAAAAAGCTAAAAAACTAGATTACAAATACAAGAATAATAATTATGAAATCAAACAATTTAAACGACGTTAGGAAAAAGGTATTACTTATTTAAGCTTTAATTTTTTTCCCTATCCAATTCAACACTACAATGGAACTCAATACATAAGCAAAAACTCCAACCGAAAGTGCCAAAACACCTACTAAAAAGTAACTTCCTACGGCAGTTCCTATTATTACAGCAAAAGATACAATATATTTCGGTTCTTTTGAAAGGGATTTATTGCTAAACATTTTGAAATCAGAAACTAAAAGCAGACATTGTACTACAATCAATCCTACAAAGCCATAATAATATGCCTGTAGTGCTTGCGGCTCTATACTTAAATGAGACATAAAAGCGAATATTCCATACGTAAAAATAGCGTTGGTAGGCGTATTGAGTCCATAGAAATATTTTGAATTTCTTACTTCATTATTGAATTTGGCCAATCGAAGTGCCGAAAATACTACTATGAGTAATGCTGGAATCAGCTTTAAGAAAAATAAAGGATTGGTTTGAGCATCCGAAACAGTATTGTATAAAATGACAATATACATAAAAGAAGGCACCAATCCAAAACTGACAACGTCGGCTAAGGAATCTAAATCCTTACCGATATTGCTTTGAATTTTAAGTGCGCGCGCCACCAATCCATCCAAAAAATCCATCAATAAACTAAAAGCTATAAAATAACCTACATATTGCTCACTAATGATGATTGCTAGCAAAGCACAACTTCCCGACGCTAAATTGAGCGATGTCAATAAATTGGGTAGATTAAATACGTTTTTATTCATAAAAAATATCTTTTAACCTTTATTTTCAAGCATTTGCATAGCTTGCATTTGCTTCAATTGTTTTTCCATTCCTTCGGTGGAGCCATCCAAGAAAATTACATTACCTTTGCCTTGTTCTGCAAAATGTTTAATGGCTTCGGTCCATATTGAAAACATCACCAAAGATGAATCCAAATTGGCTTCTTCCATTTCTTTTGCAGCTGTAGCCATACCTTTCGCTACTTCACCTCTAAAGAGCGCCACACCTTGTCCTCTCAATTGAGCCGCTTCTTTTTCGGCCATAGCTGCAATTTTAATCGCGCTTCCCTCTGCTTCAGCCGCTTTGGTTTTGGTAATATAAAGTGCTTGTCCTTCGTTTTCAGCAGCGGCTTTTAGGTTATTGCTCGCTACTACTTGCGCCATCGAACGCATAATCGCTTCATCAAAAGCTATATCATTCAATTGCAAATCCAAAAGATGAAATCCCCACTCGGCCAATGATACATCCAAATGATCTTTTACCTCGTCTACAATTTCTTTTCGCAATCCTAAGACTTCACTTTGTTTTTTAGTTGCTACAAAAGCACGAATAGAACCTTCGATACTACGAACAAGTGCTTGCATAAAATTGCGGTCATCCACAAATTTAAACGCTACTTTTTGAATCGTTTCTTCACTCCCATCCATTACAGAATATAATAGCATCGCTTTGAAATTCACATTGGCTTGGTCAATGGTAATAGCCATAAATTCAAGTTCTGCAGAGCGATGTTGGATAGAAATTCTACGAAATACTTGCTCGAAAAATGGAATTTTGAAACTCAATCCCGGCTGAAGAACTCTTCTATACTTTCCAAACATGGTAATAACAGCCACAGAACCTTGCTGAACGGTTAATAATCCTGAGAAAATAACCAAGGCTATAAAAGCCAATAATACATAAATTGCAATCATAATAAGTTGTTTTTTTTATTTTATAAAATTTAATTAAAATCTATTTGAACATTTGGCTCACCACCAAATCTTTGCTTTCTTTATTGGAATAATCATAAAAACCTTCGCCTGATTTTTTACCCAAATATCCAGCGGTTACCATATTTACAAGCAGTGGACACGGTGCATATTTAGGATTTCCAAATCCATCGTGCAATACTTTTAATATTGACAAACATACATCAAGCCCAATAAAATCAGCCAATTGCAAAGGTCCCATAGGATGTGCCATTCCCAATTTCATAACCGTATCTATTTCTGAAACACCCGCTACACTCTCATACAACGTATAAATTGCTTCATTTATCATAGGCATCAAAATTCTATTAGCCACAAATCCAGGATAATCATTCACTTCTACAGGAATTTTCCCTAAGGTTTTGGACAATTCCATAATTTTTTGAGTTACTTCTTTAGAGGTAGCATATCCGTTGATCACTTCTACCAATTTCATAATAGGCACAGGGTTCATAAAGTGCATTCCTATAACCTGAGCAGGTCTAGATGTAACCGAAGCAATTTTTGTAATGGAAATAGAAGACGTATTACTTGCCAAAATACAATTTGCAGGCGCATTTGCATCTATTTCTTTGAATATTTTTAATTTTAAATCGATATTTTCCGTGGCGGCTTCTACTACCAAATCCGCTTGTTTTACACCTTCTGCAATACTTGTAAATGTAGTAATATTGTGCAATGTAGCATTTTTTTGATCTTCGGTCAAAGAACCTTTGGCTACTTGACGATCTAGATTGGTGGCAATAGTTTTCAACGCTCTCTCCAAGGCATCTTGCGATACATCAATAAGATTGACTTTAAATTGAGTTTGAGCAAAAACGTGCGCAATACCATTTCCCATCGTTCCTGCGCCAATTACTGAAATATTCATATTCTATTATTTATTCTTTGGTTAAATTTCAAATACAAAAATAATAGGATTGCCTCGAAAAGAAATAATTATTTCGCAGATGCTCAAAAGGTGTTGAAAAGTATTAAAAACTTATCAAATAAATAGCCACTAATGCCAAGATGATTCCAAGGACATTGAATTTATTTAATTTTTCTTTAAATGCAATTAATCCAATGATAAGACTTGCAATTACTATTAATATATTATTGATAGTTAAGATTCGGCCTGATTCGATTTGATAATCAATATTTAGATGCTCTAGGCATTTAAATAAAAAATAGATTGAAAAATAATTTGGAATGCCTAGTGCTAAACCACCTATAAGACTTTTGTAATCGACCACTTGCCTTTTTATCAAAAAGGTGTATGAAAGCCCTACAACCGATGCACTAAAAAAGGTAATAAACGTAAAATACCCATTAGCACTATATATGGAAAAGAATTTATTAGCCATTTGGACGGTGCTGTCGCAGAATCCTGAGCCTATCCAAACTAAAATGGGAAATAATAAGTTGAGTTTTGAACTAGAAATACTATTGGATGGTGAATAGGTAAGTAAAAGTAATGAAAAAATACCTATTAAAATTCCTATTACAATTTGCAAAGAAACAGGTTCTTTATAAAATAATATTCCAATCATTATGGGAAATAAAACCGCTAATTTCATAGCTATACTGGTAATTCCTATGCCAGAACTCACCGTAGATTTGGAACATAGATTGAAAACAATAAAGAAAAAACTGCCTAGCATTAATGCGAAGAATATCCAAGAAATCGATTGGCTATTAATCGGTTGATTATAATTAATTGAAAAAAAAGAAAAAACGGTAGCCATAATATAATTCACCGCTATAGCTTGCATAATATTAACTTTGTATTTATCAAATAATTTGAAAAATATCAATAAAATGGATGATGATAAAACACTTAGTATTAGATATTGCATAACTTGTAAATATTGATTTCTATGGATTCTACGATTTGATGTTTCGTTAATTTAAACTTGGTTTCATCCGCTATGGGCGATGATACACCTCCGGTTATATTTAGATTTTTATTTGTATAAATAATCAAATTATCAACTAGGTTTTTATCCAAAAAAGATTGAATTACTTGGCTTCCACCTTCCACAAGTATAGAAAAATAACCTAAAGAAAATAAACGCTCTAAAACTTCACTAATATCATTAATAATTAACACCCTTGTATAATACAATGATTGAAAATTTGACTCCTTTTTTTGATTTAAAATGATTGTTTTTTGCGAA
>JBIPPG010000108.1:0-7798 GCA_044368545.1 Chitinophagales bacterium
TGAAGAAGGAAAATGATAAACCTACCATTGGCATATTGCTTTGCAAAACAAAAGAAAAATTTGAAATTGAGTTTGCATTAAAAGACATAAACAAACCCATTGGAGTTAGTGAATATCGATTTAATGAACTCCCTATCGAAATTAAAAGAGAAATGCCTACAATAGAAGAATTAGAGTTTGAATTGAAAAAGTCAAGTTTGTAAAACATCCTACATTGTTAAATATGGAAGCTTAATTTTATGTTTTTCATGTCTTTTTGAGTATTGCTCATACAAAATTGTACAAAGAAAATAAATCTTTGTTCAAAATACATAGATTATTAATTTTAAATTCTTCGAGACTTTCAGAAATACCAAAAAAATTTGGGACAAGTTAAAGTTTAGGGGATTAGTTGTATATTTGACAAATGGAAATTAGAATAATTGAATCATTTTTGCATAAAAGATTATTAGAACATTTTGATATTACGTCCTTCAAAGAATGGGGTAATCTAACCACTAAAAAAGATAGTTTTTACCTTTATCTTGTTAAGAAAAATAACCTACCCCAAGGATAAAACTCAACGGATTATGAGTCAAAAGGATTTTATGAAGAGAAAGAGATTCAAGACTTTCCTATACGAGGCAAAGCGTTTTATCTATGCATTAGGCGTCGGCGGAGGCGAGAAAAATTCAACAAAAACAGACTAATAAAAAGTGATTATTCATTTATCTCTGAAGGTTCTAAATTAACCATAGAACTTGCAGGTTTTTTTAAAGGAAAAAGTAGAGACCAGAAAAGATACCATTAGCAATATATCTAGTTATTCTGGGGTAAAACCCGATATATTAAGACGTCATTACAGGCATAAGATAAGTGGTTTTGACAAGTAGTCTCAAAAGAATCACGCAAAAGATAATCTGACCTTCGAAGAAAATATTGGCGAATATATTAGTATAGATGAAGTATCGCTATCCAAAGGCGAGCTCTATACATTCGTGACAAATAAAAGTGACAGAACGTGGCAATACTTCACTCATTCAAGAAGTCTATCAAAACTGTTTAGCCGAAAATCAAAAACCATTGGCAGAAATACAGAATAAAGTAAAAGACTTTTACGCACATTTTTCGGAAGAAGAACTCAGCCGAAAAGCGGCACAAATTGTAAAGCCCGAGGATATAGACTTTGAGGTAGATTTAATTTTTCAATCCCTTGAAAATCTTCATATTGCTTGTCCAAATGACCGTGGCGATTGGTATTTTAGCGGCGACTATGCTACACCAGGTGGCAACAAAGTGGCCAATCAAGCTTTTATCAATTTTGTAGAGAAGAAAACAGGAAGAGCGTATTAGTATTTGGGCGCTTAAACGGGCTATACACTTTACTTCGCTAACGCTTCGTGTTCGTTCCTATCCCTAGCGCAAAAACATACGCACCATCATCCTCGAAAATTTTCAGCAACAAATTTCTTTTTCTCTTATACCAATCTTTTTAGAAAATTTATTGGGGATCTCAATAAGATATTTAATTTTTTTCTATAAAAAAAGAAGCCCTATTTACACTCTTAATACTACAATTCTCCATAAGATTTACGAATAGCCAAGCCAATTGCTTTTGAAAGTAATGGCGGTACAGCATTTCCTAGCTGAACAAGTTGTTTGTTTTTAGGGCCTTCAAAAATAAAATCGTCGGGAAATGATTGTATGCGTGCCATTTCTCTAGCCGTCAGTACTCTTCCCAGTTTAGGATGCACATTTACACCACCGTGATTTTCTTTTATAGTGCAAGAAGCCTCGTCCCAAGGACATTTTTTCCACGAATCGGAATAGCCTTTGTACAAACTTTTGCCTTCTTCCAACAATAGCATTTTTTCGGACATATCAGGACGATGTTTTGTTTGTACATGGTTAAATTCGGGCATATCGTTCAGATTCATTAAATCGCCGATAGCTTCTCCTGTAGTTACATATTCCTCGGGTGATAAAAAAGCTTTTGGGTGATAATTAATTTTATCTATTCTATTTCCTATAAAAATAACACGATCTCTTTTTTGTGGAACACCATAATCTGCTGCTCTCAATACCGTTACATTCATATTGTAGCCCGCATCCTTAAAATCTTGCAAAATCATTTCTTCTACTTTTCCCTCCAGCATAGATCTAAGCCCAACTACATTCTCACATACGACATATTCTGGCTGCAAGGTCGTTACTATTTCTAATAATTCTTTATAGAGCGAATTTCTAGGGTCATCTACAATTCTATTTCCAGCCATGCTAAATCCTTGGCAAGGAAATCCGCCTGCAACTAGATTTAGAGCCTTTCCATTTAACCCACGCTTGACGGTATCGTAGAATTCCTTTTTCTTTTCGGCCGACTTTATATCTCCTTCTACAAAAGGATGATTAAAATTACGTCTGTAGGTTTTGCCAGCTGCTTCAAACCAATCTAGCCCACATATACCTTTCAATCCAGCTAGCTCAAACCCTTTTGTAATGCCACCTGCACCAGAAAATAAATCTACAAATGTAAGTTTAGATTTGGGAGTTTTATCCCATACATCTTTTACCTCAATCCAATTTATAGCATCTTTAATATTATTTTTATAGTTAACAGTTCTCTTTTTTGATTTATTTTCAGTCGATTTTTTTCCAAAATTATCATTCCCTAAATGATTGTCCTTTTCAAGAATATTTTGGTTTGTAAAATCATTAATGGAATCAATAGAAATTCGATATGCGCCACCAATTTTTTCTGATTTTATATCACCACTTGCTATGAGTTTTCTAATGGTTTTTTGAGATAAGTTAAGTTTTTCAGAAACTTCAGGAATGCCCAAATAAGTATTGTTTTGTATTAAATTTCCCATAAATTCTTATAATATTTGACAAAAATAGTATATTTTATTTAATACTATAAAAGCTGTTTGTAATTGTATGATCTTTATTTTCAATAATAAAAATTATATCTGCTTTCACATTTTTGTAATTAATAAAATTTGAATTTATACTAATAAGTTCCGAATATTTTTTGTAAATTTTTTCTTTATTTTCCCAATGACATCTCAAATACATTTCTCTTTCTTGTTTGCTATGTGAATGATGCACTATAAAAAGTCTATTTTGAAAATGATTTCTGATACCGGTACTTTGTTTTTCATAGAAAAAATCGATCATATCTTTTGGGGAATCCATAATGCTAGTTATATCATTTCTATACACCTTGGGAATTACGGTTCCTTTTATATCAAATCTTAAAAATGGATTATCATTAAACTCAATATCATAGCTTTGATCTTTAGCATTTGGATTTTGTTTGACATTGTTATTCATAGAAAAAATATGCTCGTCACATTGAGCACATTTCCACAAAAACCATCTTCTTCTAAAATAATTTTTTGAATTGTCACATAGATTTGAAATTTGTCGTTCCAATTCGTTAAAGCTATTTATCCGAAACATATCTATTTTTTTATCCAAATTATCATTTTGAATATTTCCCCATTGTAAAGGTATTATTTTAGCTAATTTTTGAAGATCTTTTGAAAGATTTACATAATTATCTTGTGTCATTTTAGAATCGTTTTTTTTATTGTAATTTTGTTTTTAATAATATGCTTTCAATATTTTCTGAAACATTATTTCTTTTATATTTTGAAATTTTTTGTTTCACAAATATTAGATGTTTGAATCGCATCACAAACCCGCCTATCCTAAAAACAAAAATAATACTTTTTTTCTTGAATAATTAAATAAATTTTTAGAAAAATTCCTTTATTATAGACTCGTATTAAGAAAATTTAAAGGGAATCTCAATTGTTTAAATTTACTATATTTGCAAAAAAGGAATAATTGCACCAAATGACGATACAACAATACATTGAAAAAATAAACACGCTATATAAAACAGGAAATGCGCGAGAACACTCATATCGTGGCGACCTTCAAAATCTCCTTATGGCTATATTGCCCGATGTGTTGGTGACCAACGAACCCGCTCGTGTGGATTGTGGAGCGCCTGATTATGTGCTGACCCGAAAAGAGATTCCTATTGGCTATATTGAAGCCAAAGACATTGGTGTAGACCTTGGAAGTAAAACATTGAAGGAACAATTTGACCGCTACAAATCGGGGTTGTCCAACTTGATTTTTACCGATTATATGGACTTTCATTTCTACAAAGAAGGGGAGTTTGTCACCAAAATAGCCATTGCAGAGTTAAAATTCCCCTCCGTAGGAGGGGTGCCCAAAGGACGGGGTGGTAGGGAATGTGTACATCAACGACACCCAATACTTTTCGAATGTACCCGAAGTGGCTTGGAACTTCTACATTGGTGGCTATCAACCCGCCCAAAAATGGCTCAAAGACCGCAAAGACCGCGAACTGAGCTACGAAGATATTTTGCATTACCAAAAAATCATTGTGGCTTTGACTGAGACGGATCGATTGATGAGGGAGATAGATGAGGTTGAGATAGAATAAAATATTAAAGAATTGCTTTAGCATTACTATTTTTGTAAAGAAAAAGACAAAATTATGAAAAATAGAAAGCGAAATAGAATGCAAGGATTTGATTATTCCAAAGATGCCATTTACTTTATAACATCTTGTACCAAAAATAGAATTCATCATTTTGGAGAAATAATGGATGGAAAAATGCAATTAAATGATTTTGGAGAAATTGCCAAAAATCAATTGGAATGGTTGGAAAAACAATATCCATATATTGAATTACACAATTATATTGTAATGCCAAATCATATACATATTTTAATGGAAATCAATCGCGTCGTAGGGACAGGTCGCGACCTGTCCCTACAACAAAAAATAAAATCAATTTCATCAATTATGGGGGCGTATAAAACCACCACGTCAAAACAAATTCATTTATTGGAAAATTACGATTTTTCATGGCAAAGATCATTTCACGACCATATTGTGCGAAACGAAAACAGTTTCCATAATATTTATAATTATATTACAGATAATCCTTCTATGTGGAAAGAAGATACATTTAACAAAGATACCAATCCAAATTTTGATGAAGATGAGTAAAGATAAAAAATACCTGAATATTCAATTTTGACTTGAATGGTAAACAATGTAAAAATTAAAAATAATGAGCTTTTTGCTATTATACTATTTGTGAATTCAATTCAAGCATCTCGCTTATCTATTTCCCTGCGCAGGGGTAGTAGCGGCATCCTCCAAAACGAAGTGGAGGAGATATAGCGGATAACCCGTTAAGCGCCCAAAAAATTAAAATTCAAGAAAAGTTCTTAAATATTAACTTAATATTTAAGAACTTTTTTACTACACCATATCCCTAAACTCTCCATAATTATAACCTTTGCTCATCAAGTATCGGATGAGTTTTTGTTTGGCTTGTGCGGGTTCATTTTTGGCGAGAAGTTCTTGTCGTTTTTTGGTTATCAGTTTTTCCATATTTTCGGTGTAGATAGCGGCTTCAATATCTTTGAGATGTTCCTGAATGAGTTTTGGGTCTATCCGTTTGGCATACAGTGCGGCTTTTATTTTATTGACGCCATCTTTTTTTAGATTTACTTTGGATTTGATAAAAAGGGCTACAAAACGATTTTCATCCAAAAATTGATGTTCTTGAAGATGCATGATAATTTCCTTTTTTTCGGCATCGTCCATTTCATATTTTTCCAAATTTCGTTCTACATCATAGATACAGCGCTCCTGATAGGAACAATAATACTCCATTTTTAGCTTGAGACTGTCAATTGAAATGTGTTTTTTTGGTGTCATTTGAGTACAAACTTAAAAATAATTTAATTTTAAGCAATACTTATTAATTTTGCTACATAAAAAATATACAAAATGTACACAAAAAGTCTTTTATTTATTGGAGTTTTAATATCGCTTTTGGCATGTAATAATAAAAAGACCGAAGACAAAGAGCTTCCCAAAAATCCTATAGATAGACAAATCAAGCTTTTGACGGATAGTATTTTTGAAAGTCCCAAAAATGCCCGATTGTATTTTGAGCGTGCCAATCTTTATTGGAAAAAAGATGAAATGGAAATGGCATTAAACGATTTTTATAAATCCGTTACATTTGATAGTACAAACTCTGATTATTACTCTGTTGTAGCAGATTTTATGGTGCAAAATGGAAACTTGGATCGTGGAATTTTATCAATGGACAAAGCCATACTGTTTCGCCCAAAAGAACCAAAATTTTATGTAAAATTGGGGAAGATGTATTTGTATAAAAAAGACTATCAAAGGGCGTTGAGTCATTTGAACGATGCCTTGAAGCTGGACGTGCTCAGCCCCGAAGCTTATTTTTATAAAGGATATATTTACAAAGAATTAAAACAGTACGATAAGGCTATTTCTAATTTTACGACAGCTACCGAACAAGATCCTACGTGGTATGAGCCTTTTGAGCAAATTGGTCTTATTTACGCTGCTCAAAAAAATGATTTGGCTATCAAATTTTTTGATAATGCGGCGCAAGCAGATAAGCAAAATGCAAGTTCTAGACTAGAAAAAGCGTATTATTACAAAAGCACCCAACGCATCGATGATGCCGAAAAAACGTATGAGGCTGTAGTCGTAGATTTCCCTCAAAATGCAGATGCTATTTATAGCCTTGGCGTGATTAATTGGGAGAAAAAAGTGTATGACAAAGCCTTGAAACAATTAGAAATTTGTATAAAAATAGAACCTACTTATGCGCCAGCGTATTATGTAATGGGAAAAATTTATAAATCCCAAAATAATAATGCAAAAGCTAAAGAAGCATTTAAGCAAGCATTGGTTTTTGATGAAAAAATGAAAGAGGCACAACAAGAATTGGCTACCCTTTAATTATATTCATGAATAAAATTCTTTGTGTTTTTGTCCTTTTTTTTCAAGTTTTACTATGCCAAGCGCAGTTTGATGCTATGACTTGGTTTCCCGTAGGTTCTGAGAATAGCTATCCTCAGGCGTGCGCTTCTTATAAAAATTATATTTTGAACTCGGAGGTTCTCAATCCGTTGTTTGAAAAATTATTACAACTCAAAACCGCTAAAAACAATCAAAAAGTAAATTTTGTGCATATAGGCGATTCGCATTTACAAGCCGATATGATGACCAGTGTCATCCGAAATGCGCTCCAAAGTCAATTTGGAAATGCAGGTCGTGGGTTGGTATTTCCTTATCAAGCTGCCAAAACCAATGGCCCTGACGATTATCGATTTAGTTCGGTTTATGATTGGACTTCTACACGAATTAACCGCCAAAGCAGGCCTATAGAAGTAGGTGTTTCGGGTTTTGGATTGCAGAATAATTTTAATTTTTCTATGTTGGATTTTAAGCAAAAACAAGGAATTTATTTTGATAAAATTCGATTGATTACTCAAAAATCATCACACGGGGTAGATTTTTATAATCCCAATGATGGCGTGGTTTTTGGATTTTCAAAGAAGTCAAAATCGAACTGGGATTCGTATCATATCATATTGCCCTATCAGATAGATGCGTTTCAGCTTCGTATGTTTACGAATCAGTACGATTCTATGAATTTGTTTGGAGTCATTCTTGAAAACGAAGCTCAAAAAGGGGTTTTGTATCATACTATTGGTGCTAATGGCGCTAAATATTCCGATTATTTCAATAATGATTTTTTTAAAAATCAATTGGCGGAACTACAAGCGGATTGTTATATAATATCTATGGGAACGAATGAGGCGCAGGACAATAATCTTTCGTATTTGGAAATGTCCGACATAATAGATAAATCCGTGGCGCATATTCAAGCCATTTCGCCTAATATTCCCATAATTTTGACGTCGCCTAGTT
>JBIPPG010000110.1:0-7566 GCA_044368545.1 Chitinophagales bacterium
CAGCTATTACTTTCAAGTTGGGGAAATCTTTTTTGAGCACTTCGGCTACACCAGTTATATGACCTCCCGTTCCCACGCCAGTAATGATATAATCCAATCCTTCGGGAAAATCATTTTTAATTTCAAGAGCCGTGGTTTTCTTATGAATTTCAGGATTGGCAAGATTATCAAACTGCGAAGGCATCCAAGCATTTTCAATAGATGCTACCATTTCTTTTGCCTTTTCGATAGCTCCTTTCATCCCTTTTTCTCTGGGTGTCAGTTCAAAAGTAGCCCCATAGACTTCCATAATTTTTCTTCGTTCAATGCTCATAGATTCTGGCATTACTAAGATGAGTTTGTAACCTTTTACTGCCGCTACAAGCGCCAAACCGATACCTGTGTTGCCACTAGTAGGCTCTATGATAGTTGTGTGTTGATGAATTATGCCTTTTTGTTCTGCATCTTCAATCATAGCTAGCGCTATACGATCTTTTATACTACCTCCGGGATTGGATTTTTCCAATTTGATCCATACATTTTGTTGCGAATCAAAGAGATGATTAATTTTTACTACGGGCGTTTTCCCAATAGTTTCTAAGATGTTGTTATACTTCATATTTCTAATTTTTAGATTGAAAAATTTATGGGTTCATTTAAATCATTTGGTGTTTTAATTCGGATTTCATTTTTGTTATAAATTTTTGAAAAGCTAGGCACGCTTTCAGTCAGCCATACATTTCCACCAATAACGCTATTGCTGCCAATTATAGTATCGCCGCCCAAGATAGTGGTATTGGCGTAGATAACTACTTGATCTTGTATGGTAGGATGCCTTTTTTGAGAAGCTAATTCTTTTTTGACCTGCAAAGCTCCCAGCGTAACGCCTTGATATATTTTCACTTCATTGCCAATAATGGTAGTAGCTCCAATGACGATACCCGTTCCATGGTCAATAGCAAAAGAATGTCCAATTGTAGCGGCAGGATGTATATCAATTCCTGTAATAGAATGTGCGTATTCCGATGCGATACGCGCCCATTCTGTCCAGCCATAATTCCAAAATAAATGCGATACGCGATGTATAAATATAGCCTTGAATCCGGGATAAATATAAATGACTTCTTCGATACTATTTGCGGCTGGATCAAAATTATAAATGGCTTGTTCATCCAACTTCAAAGCTACTTGCAAATTTATTATATCTTGCTGAAATTGTTTAAAGGAATATGACTGTCTTTTATAGAGCAGAAACCATAAAACAAAAAGTTTTATTTGATAGAAAACACTACGATTTTCAGAAAAAATGTGACTATGCAGTTTTTCAATAAAATTATAAATAGAACATTTTTGTTTGTAGATATTCATTCAATATTGTATTTTTATTCAAAACAGGCTAAGTATTTTCTTTAAACGTCTCTGATACAGTATTAAATACAACGAAACTTATATCAAATAATTGTGTAATTTTTTGTAAAGTTTCAAATCTAATTTGACCAACAATATAACTTTCTTCTGTATTATTATATGATTCAGCTATATTTTCAAAATAAGATTGTATGGAATGGGTGATATCAAGCGAAGATTTCAATAAAATTTTTAAACTAAAATCATGGCTCAAAGCAGTACTTACATCAAAAAGGGTATTTTTTTTATACTCATACTTATAGTCGTATCCCAAGGCACTAATATCTGATAATACTGCCGAAGCCGTAGGATATGCTCCTGCGCCTTTACCTACAAAAAATTGATTTTCGGCAAAAGCAGTCTGAAGTACCACGCCATTAAACACATCATCTACATAAAAAAGTTTATCCATTATAGAAACAAATTTTGGTGCTACAAAAGCTGAAATACTATTGTCCGAATTTTTAAACGCATTGGCTACCAGTTTTATTTTAAGCCCTTTTTCTTTGGCATAATTGAGTTCCAAATCGCCTAATTTATCAATCCCTGCATTAAAAATCGCTTCGGGTTCTAAAATCATCCCAAAAGCATGCGCCAAAAGAATCAATAATTTGTATTTGGCATCAAATCCTCCCGTATCTAGGATGGGGTTGGTTTCGGCATATCCTTTTTCCTGCGCTTTTTTCAATGCGCTTTCATAGGAAATATTTTCGGTACTAGTTTGAGTTAGGATATAATTTGTAGATCCATTGACGATACCTTCCAAGGAATCCAACAAATCGTTATTGTAGTATTCCTCCAGATTTCGGATAATGGGAATACTGGCACAGCAAGACGCCTCGTAGAGTAATGGAACTTGATATGTTTTTTGCAATTGAAGTAATTCTTCAAAATGTTCAGCTATCATTTTTTTATTTGCCGTTACTACCGCTTTGCCTTTTTGCAGGGCTTTTTTCACAATCTCAAAAGCCGCATCGGCATCATCTATCAGCTCTACAATAGTATTAATGGATGGGTCTTCGAGGAGCGCATCTTTATCATAGGTGAAATGCTCTGGAGCAATCGGACGTTTTTTTGTGGGATCTTTTACACAAATATTTTTTATTTGTGCGTTGATACTGGGGGTTTTTGCTAATACTTCGTACAATCCAAAGCCTACACAGCCAAATCCAAACAATCCTATCTTTATATCTTTTTGGTTCATGATTTTTTAATTTTTAGTTTTAAATGCTATTTCAAATGCGGATTCCAAATCCTCTATCAAATCTTCCACATCTTCCAATCCTATCGAAAGTCGAATCAAGCTATCGGTAACGCCCGATTCGTATCTTTTTTCGATGGGAATGGATTTATGAGTCATTTCGCAGGGAAGACAAATCAAACTTTTAAGTCCGCCAAGGCTTTCTGCCAATTTGAAGTATTTTGTATGACATACTATAGCTGTAGCCAATTCTTTTGAATCGTTTTTCAAATCAAACGTAACAATACCCCCAAAATATTTCTGTTGTTTTTTTGCAATTTCATGATTCTTGTGCTGGCGCAATCCAGGATAGTATACATTTTTTACCACCTCTTTGGTCAAAAGAAATTCTGCAATTTTTTGAGCATTTTCGGTATGTTGTTTGATTCGCAATGGAAGGGTTTCTATTCCTCTTATCACCAGCCAGCTATCAAATGGTGCTAGGATTCCTCCTGAAGCATTTTGTACAAATTTAATTTTTTCGCCCAATTCTTCAGTCCGAGTAACAACAAGACCTGCAATCAAATCGCTATGTCCTCCCAAATATTTGGTAGCCGAATGGATGACAATATCCGCGCCAAGATCAATGGGTTTTTGAGAGGCAGGCGAGGCAAAAGTATTATCTACACACAATAGTGCATTTTTGGACTTGGCTATTTTGGAGATAGCTTCGATATCTGAAATTTTCAAGGTGGGATTTGTAGGCGATTCTAACCAGATCAATTTGGTTTTGTCCGAGATAGACTCAGCTACATTGGCAACATCTGTTGTATCTACATATTTGATATGGATTCCAAATTTTTGATATACATGCGTAAAAAGTCTAAAAGCACCTCCATAAATGTCGTCTACGGCCAAGATTTCATCGCCCGTTTGAAGAAGTTTTACTACGGCATCAATAGCGGCCAATCCACTAGCAAAAGCATAGCCTTTTTGGCCATTTTCCAACGTGGCTATTAAATTTTCCAATACATTTCGTGTAGGATTATTGCTCCTAGCATAGTCGTATCCTTTATGGATTCCCGGAGCTTCTTGAACAAATGTGGAGGTTTGATAAATGGGAGTGGAGACAGCACCTGTCAACTCATCCACAGGAATACTGTGCAAAATTTTTGTTGTTTCTTTCATTTTTTAATGATTTTATAGCGTTAAACATAAATAAAAATGTTCGTATAACCATATTATCCAAAAAAATCAGAATCAATTAACTTGAGGAAGACTTGCTTTAATAAAAAAAGCGCTTCCAACAAGTCAGAAGCGCTTTAATATGTTTAAATCCCAAAACAGATTGGGCTATAAAAAGCGAATTTCTAACTTATCTTTCTCCAAGTATTACTTGAAGTTGAATGTGGCACCTTCTTTTGATTGCTCAAAAGGGTTGTCAAGACGTCAATGGGTCAATTCCCTCTGTCTTTCTGGATAAGATTATTATAAAGAACGAACTGCAAAGCTAAATCTTTATTTTTTAAATGCAACTATTTTTTTTTTAAATCTATAAAAAAGGCTGTTCTGTAGCCAAGATAAGCCATTGGGATATAAGCCATTACTAGATCCAAAACATTGAACCACAAGGGAGCGGAAAGATTGGCAACTTCCATAGCACCGCCTATCAAAAATGAGAATCCTATGATTAAATTCAATCTTAAATTTTTGGTAATAACTGCCACAATAAAAGCCCCAACGAACGTACCCAACGCGTGTGCCAGAAAAGGTCCTATAAAATTCTTTGCTTCAAATAGAGGCAAAGCCGCTTTCAACCCCGCTTCGGTAGTGACATCTGCTCCCATTGGTGGAGGAATCAATTTCATAAATAGCATTAAAATGCCCATATTGACACAAGCACCTATGATTAATCCTGCTAATACAGCTAAAATATTCTTGATTATCTGATTCATATCTTTTTTTTTGCAAAGATAAGGAAAGACTGATTTTTTCAAAAAAAATTCTATTTCAAATTTTTCTCAAAGAACTTCCAAAGGCTATCTTGACGAATTGGAGCGGTCAGGCGAATATCTTCTTTGGTTACAGGGTGCGAAAACACCACATATCTTGAATGCAAATCGATACTATTATCTTCATTATTTCGTTTGGCTCCGTACTTTACATCACCTTTGAGTGGAAATCCCATGTGGGAGAATTGGGCGCGAATTTGATGATGTCTTCCAGTCAAAAGCTCCACTTCTACCATTTGATAGCGTTCGCTTTTAGAAATAATTTTGTATCGAAGTTCGGCTTTTTTATACTCTTCATTGGGTTTTTCGGTCACAAAAGATTTGTTTTGTTTTTCGCTCCTTTTGAGATAATGCGTCCAATGTCCTTTTTCGATTAACTTGCCTATTGGAATGACTGCCCAGTATGTTTTCTTAATTTTTTTATCTTGAAACATTTGATTGACACGCACCAACGCTTTGCTGGATTTACAAAAAATCACAATGCCGCTCGTAGGACGGTCAATTCTATGCGGAATACCCAAATAGACATTACCCTCCTTGTTTTCTTTGAGTTTGATATACTTTTTTGCTAAATCTTCAAGGGTTTCTTCATTGCCTTCTTTATCTTTTTGAACTAGCAAACCCGCAGGTTTATTCAAAATCAATAAATGATTGTCTTCAAAAAGAATAATGTCAGAAAATTTCAATCGTTAGAGATTTAGGATAAAAAATAAAACAGAAAAAAGTAATAAACAATTATTTATACATTTGAGCACGAAGCTCTTGTACATTGGCATCTTCCAAATACTCATCGTAGGTCATCATTTTATCGATAACACCTTTAGGCGTAATTTCTACAATTCTATTGGCTATCGTTTGTGTAAATTGGTGATCCTGAGAGGTGAAAATTACCGTTCCTTTGAAGTCGATCAAACTCTCGTTGAGTGCCGTAATACTCTCCAAATCCAAGTGCCCCGTTGGCTCTTCCATCAACAACACATTGGCGCTCGCCATCATCATACGGCTAAGCATACAACGCACTTTTTCACCTCCAGAGAGTACACTCGATTTTTTGAAAACATCTTCGCCGCTAAATAGCATTTTGCCAAGAAATCCTCTGATGTAATTTTCATCCGTATCGGTGCTGTATTGACGCAACCAGTCTACCAAATTCAAAGTATCGGTAAAATATTTATCATTATTAGAAGGTAAATAAGCGTGTTTGATAGTTTGTCCCCATTTGAACTCACCTTTTTCGGGTTGACGCTCGCCTGCTAAGATTTCATAAAAATGTTTTACTGCCAAGCTATCATCCGAAATCAAAGCAATTTTATCGCCTTTATTTACTTGAAATTCAACATTGGAGAACAACAATTTCTCTTCGCTCGAAGACTGCAATTTCGCCATTTCTATCACTTGATTTCCAGCCTCACGCTCTTGCTGGAATATAATTCCTGGATATCGTCTGCTACTCGGTTGAATTTCTTCAATATTTAATTTTTCCAAAGCCTTCTTACGAGAAGTAGCTTGTTTTGATTTAGAGGCATTGGCAGAGAATCGACGGATAAAATCCAACAATTCTTCTTTTTTCTGCTCTGCTTTTTTGTTTTTATCAGCTCGCTGTCTAGATGCTAATTGACTAGCTTGATACCAAAAAGAATAGTTTCCTGTAAAAATAGAAATTTTCTTAAAATCGATATCACAAACGTGCGTACACACCATATCCAAAAAGTGACGGTCGTGAGATACTACAATAACGGTATTTTCAAAATCTGCCAAGAAATTCTCTAGCCAAGAAATGGTTTTTACATCCAAATCATTGGTAGGCTCATCCATAATCAATATATCGGGATTTCCAAACAAAGCTTGCGCCAAGAGTACTCTCACTTTTTGATTCGCTTCCAATTCGCTCATTTGTATATGATGCCAATCTTCTTTTACACCAAGATTGCTCAAAAGCTCAGCCGCATTGCTTTCTGCCATCCAGCCGTCCATTTCAGCAAATTCGCCTTCCAATTCCGCAGCTTTAATGCCATCTTCATCCGAAAAATCCTCTTTGGCATAAAGTGCATCTTTGTCTTGCATAATTTTCCAAAGCACTTGATTTCCCATCATTACCGTATTCAACACCGTAAAATTATCAAATGCCGCATGATTCTGCTTCAAAACAGACAATCGCTCGCCTGGTGTAATTTCAATTTTGCCTTTTGTGGGATCAATTTCACCACTTAAAATTTTGACAAAAGTGGATTTACCTGCACCATTGGCGCCAATCACTCCATAGCAGTTACCTTTTGAAAATGTGAGATTTACATCATCAAAAAGCACTCTTTTATCAAATTGCAAATTTAAATTAGAAACAGAAATCATATTAAGATGTATTTAATTTTTTGGGAGCGCAAAGGTACAAAAAAATGGACAATTTCTTTTGATTTTTACGGAATATTCTCGTTCAAGATTTTAGTTTAACGTAATCTTAGCTCTAAAAAGCTATATTTATCAATGGTGCAACCTAATCTAACGTCAAGAAAAAGGGCTTTATTATATATCACAACTTATTTATTTTTAATGATTTATATTTTAAGTTATTCGCTACTTTTTTAAACAATTCGTGCTTTATAAAATTAGTTTAATACTTGATAAACTTTTTAAACGTATTTTAAACTAAATCATCATGAACACACAAGTAGCTACCAATCAACGGATTGGATTCTTAAATTTGCTCTTTCGAGCACGAAACAAAGCGTATGGCGCGTATCATTTGCGAGTTATTTATCCTCAGCATATCAAACGTACCTTATTTTTCCTCGTTTTGGGAACAATGACATTGATAGCAGGGTTTCAAATAGTGCAGTATTATAGCCCCAAAGCAGACTTCTCCCCTGCTCCATCGGGAGATATTATAATGGATTTGGGAAATGACATCTTAAACCCACCACCCAAAGAAGAGCCTGCGCCAGATAAGCCAGCCCCAAAAACAGATCCTATTAAATCAAGCCCAGACCTCAA
>JBIPPG010000111.1:0-7550 GCA_044368545.1 Chitinophagales bacterium
CTTCGGCACCCGTAGTACAAAGGAATATAGCTCCCAAAAGCCAAAAGCCTGTAGGATTGAACAACATTTTAATAGCATAATGTGGCGAAAGCGCTACCAATATACTTGGATTTTTAACAATATAATAAACGCCCCAAAAAGCCAACATCCCAAACCATAGCATCATTATTGGCCCAAAACTTTTTCCTACAGTGGAGGTTCCCAATTGTTGCAACAAAAATATTAATATAATAATGGCTATAACAATAGGAATGGTCTGAATTTCGGGATAAACCACAATAAGCCCTTCTATAGCGGATGAAATAGAAATGGGAGGCGTAATAATACCATCGGCAAGTAGCATAGAACCACCGATAATAGCAATCCAAATAAAATATTTTTTCTTTCTTTTTCGTTTGATAAGTGCAAATAATGAAAATATTCCACCTTCGCCATTATTATCAGCTTGTAGGGTAATCATTACATATTTGATAGTAGTAAGCAATGTAATCGTCCAAAAAACAGCCGACAATCCACCATATATTAATTCTTTGGTAATCATTTGCTTACCTATAATGGCACTCATTACATAGAGGGGAGAAGTACCAATATCCCCATAAATAATTCCAAGTGAAACAATCAAACCCGCAATACTGAGTTTGTGATGATTTGAAGTGCTATTTTTCATTTTATATTTAAATAATTCTGCAAAATTAATATTTTTAAGATAATATTGCATTTAAAATAAAATTATAGATTTATGTATTCATTTATATTCAGGAAAAAATCAATTGATAGTCTAGTAAATGAGGCTCAGGCTGAGGGACAAGGAACATTGAAAAGAAGTCTAACCTCTACTTCATTGATAATGCTTGGTATTGGGGCTATTATTGGAGCAGGACTATTTTCATTAACAGGAATAGCTGCGGCTGAACATGCAGGGCCTGCGGTTACGTTGTCATTTATTTTGGCAGCTGTGGCTTGTGCTTTTGCAGGATTGTGTTATGCTGAATTTGCCTCTATGATTCCAGTAGCTGGTAGTGCTTACACATATAGCTATGCTACTATGGGAGAATTTATGGCTTGGATAATTGGATGGGATTTAGTTTTAGAATATGCATTAGGTGCCGCAACGGTTGGAGTTAGTTGGTCTCGTTATTTTCTTGAATTATTGAACAAATTTGGAATTCATTTACCACACAGTTTGATATGTTCACCTTGGGAAACTTTAAAACTAGGAGATGGTACTATTATAGAAGGGGGTATGATTAATTTACCCGCTATATTTATTGTATCACTTTTATCTTTATTATTGATAAGAGGTACAAAAGAATCGGCATCTATGAACAATATTTTGGTTGTTGTAAAAGTATTAGTAGTACTGCTATTTATAGCATTAGGTTGGAATTATATTGACTCTGCCAATTATGTACCATATATTCCTGAAAACACTGGCGTTAAAGGACAATTTGGATGGTCTGGAGTAGTAGCTGGTGCTGCTACCGTATTTTTTGCTTTTATTGGATTTGATGCGGTATCTACAGCTGCTCAAGAAGCTAAAAATCCACAAAAAGGAATGCCAATTGGGATTTTGGGATCATTAATTATTTGTACAATTTTATACGTTCTTTTCTCTCATGTTATGACTGGATTGGTAAATTACAAAGATTTTGCAAACGATGCTAAACCTGCCGCTACTGCATTTGCAAAAACAGGTTATGGATTTTTACAAAATGGACTTATTCTTGCTATTTTGGCAGGATATACTTCGGTAATATTGGTTATGTTGATGGGGCAAAGTAGAGTATTTTATTCTATGAGTAAAGATGGACTTCTTCCAAAAATGTTTTCTGATGTTCATTCAACGATGAGAACACCATGGAAAACCAATATTTTCTTTATGGTATTCGTCAGTTTGTTTGCTGGTTTTGTACCCGTTTCGGATTTGGGGCACATGGTTAGTATAGGTACTTTATTAGCATTTTCATTGGTATGTGTAGGTGTATTAATTATGCGTAAAAAAATGCCTGAAGTTCCTAGAGCATTCAAAACGCCATTGATGCCATTTGTTCCTATAGCAGGTATTTTGGTTTGTGTATACTTAATGTCGGCACTACCGATTGAGAGTTGGGTTCGATTGGTTATTTGGATGGCTTTGGGTGTTGCTATTTACTTCTTCTATGGCAAAAAACATAGTAAATTGAATAAATAAAATCAAAACAGTTGTTATCTTAATTTCAAAAAAAGATAAATTCTTTTACTTTATAATACAAGCGGTGGTTTTCCACCGCTTTTTTATTATCATTAATTTAGTGTAAAATGTCATTTTGAGAAACTCGAGAAATCTTCCACATACTGTAGATTGACCGCTGCGCAAGTGATAGCAGCGGCATCCTCCGAAGCCTTTGGCGAAGGAGATATAGCGGATAGCACGTCCCTTTGGGTGCGCCCTTACCAGAGATCCCCGATAAATTTTCAATATAATCTAAAAGGTAAAAATCATTTTGTTGCTGAAAATTTTCGAGGAGGACGGGGAGGTTGAATTATTTATATATCCCACGTGTCGTCGTCTCGGAAAATTTTTCTTGACCAGCAAGTATTCTATGAAAAATTTATCCGTGATCTTAAAAAAGAAAAAGCCAAAAAAGATCCCCGATAAATTTTCAATATAATCTAAAAGGTAAAAATCATTTTGTTGCTGAAAATTTTCGAGGAAGACGGGGAGGTTGAATTATTTTTATATATCACACGTGTCGTCATCTCGGAAAATTTTTCTTGAACAGCTAGTATTCTATGAAAAATTTATCCGTGATCTCAAAAAATTAGCTTTCAAAACACTTATAAAAGATCTCTTTTGATAAAGTAAAACTACTTTCTTGAAAATTGGGATTAAAAATAACCCTCTTTTTTTCGATCTTCCATAGCGGTATCGCTACGTTTGTCATCGGCACGAGTGCCACGCTCTGTGCTCATACTAGCGGCTATTTCTTGTATAACTTGCTCTATTGTAGATGCTTCTGATGGATATGCCCCTGTAATGGTAATATCGCCCATAGTTCTAAAACGAACGGTGCGTTCTTCTACTTTTTCATTATCTCTTGGCATTGAACAAGGGCTTTCGGATAGGATAACCCCATTGCGTTCAAAAACACGGCGTTTGTGCGCAAAATACAAGGATGGTAATTGGATTTTTTCTTTTGCAAAATACTGCCATACATCCAATTCGGTCCAATTGGAAATAGGAAATACTCTAAAATGCTCTCCCATATTCTTTTTGGTATTGTACAAATTCCACAATTCGGGGCGTTGATTTTTGGGATCCCACTGTCCAAATTCATCTCGATGGCTGAAAAAACGTTCTTTGGCACGTGCTTTTTCCTCGTCTCTTCGCGCACCGCCCATAAGTGCATCAAACTGATGCGTCTCTATCGTATGAAGCAACGCAGGAATTTGCGCAATATTTCGAGAAGCATTGGCGCCTTTTTCTTCTACTGCCATCCCTTTGTCTATCATTTCTTGAACACTTCCCACAATCAATTTTACGCCTAATTCTGCCACTAGATTATCTCGATACGTCATAGTTTCGGGAAAATTGTGTCCCGTGTCTATATGCACCAATGGAAATGGAATTTTGGCTGGATAAAATGCTTTTTTTGCCAATTGAGTGACTAAAATACTGTCTTTCCCTCCCGAAAACAAAATAGCGGGTTTTTCAAAATTGGCGGCAACTTCTCGTATCACATAGATAGCTTCGCTCTCTAATTCGTCCAAATGAGAAATAAGTAAATTAGACATATTATTTATAGATTTATTTTTTCAAGTATGAAATCATTCAGTTTTTTGATACAATCTTCCAAAGGTTCTTTATCGGTGGTCAAGATTAAATCGGAATTCGAGGGTGCTTCAAATACCATATTGACTCCCGTGAAATTTTCCATCTTTCCTTCTTTTGCTTTTTGATATAATCCTTTGGTATCGCGTATTTCTAGTGATGCAGGCTCGGCGTGAATATAAACAGTAGCGAATGCATCGCCCACTATTTCCTTAGCCATTTGTTGCAATTCGTGCGTAGGACACACAAAACAAGCCAATACAATTTGCCCAGCATTTTTAAGTAATTTGGCTGTTTCCGAAGCTCTACGAATATTTTCTTTTCTATCTTCTAACGAAAATCCCAAACCAGCTCCTACCCCACTTCTAAAATTATCGCCATCCAATACCATTACAGACTTGCCCGCTTCAAAAAGCAAACGTTCTACGGCCGAAGCTAAAGTAGTTTTGCCTGCGCCACTCATTCCCACCAACCAAAAAACATGTGCTTTATGCCCATTTTTTTGTTCGCGCTGCGATAGCGATACTAGCTGGTCAAAAGTCGTGTAAATATTCGACTGCATTAATATTTTTGGAAACTAAGAGAATGCGTTGAACCCAGTAATATCATTTCCTGTAATAAGCAAATGTACATCGTGCGTACCTTCGTAGGTAATAACACTTTCTAGATTAGCCGCATGGCGCATCATTGGGAATTCGCCCATTATACCCATTCCACCAAGCATTTGTCTCAATTCTCTAGCAATGGTAATAGCTATATGTACATTATTGCGTTTTGCCATTGAAATTTGCGCAGGTGTAGCTTTATCTGCATTTTTCAAAGTACCCAATCTCCAAACCAACAATTGCGCTTTGGTAATTTCGGTAATGGCTTCTGCCAATTTCTTTTGTTGCAATTGGAATCCTCCAATAGGACGATCAAACTGCGTGCGTTGCATTGAATATTTCAATGCCACTTCATAGCAATTGATAGCAGCGCCTATTACACCCCAGCTAATGCCATAACGAGCCGAATTTAAGCAAGACAAAGGTCCTCTCAATCCTTTTACGTTGGGGAAAATATTTTCTTTAGGTACTTTAACATTATCAAACACCAACTCGCCTGTAGCCGATGCTCTCAAGCTCCATTTATTATGCGTTTCGGGTGTAGAAAATCCTTCCATACCTCTCTCTACTACCAATCCGCGAATAATTCCTTCCTCATCTTTTGCCCATACTACTGCGATATCCGCCAAAGGACTATTTGTAATCCACATTTTGGCACCATTCAAAATTACATGATCGCCAGCATCTTTGATATTTGTTTCCATACCGCCAGGATTGCTACCATGATTAGGTTCAGTAAGTCCAAAACATCCAATCATATCGCCCGAAGCCAATTTTGGCAAATATTTTTTGCGTTGTTCTTCACTACCAAAACTGTAGATAGGATACATAACCAAACTGCTCTGAACCGATGCCGCAGAACGTACCGCACTATCGCCACGCTCCAATTCCTGCATGATAATTCCATACGAAATTTGATCTAGACCCGCACCGCCATATTCCTCGGGAATATAAGGCCCCAAAGCACCAATAGCACCCAATTGTTTCATCAAATTGGGGATAGGCGTATGCTTGTGTGCATGCTCATCTATGATAGGCATAATTTCTTTATCTATATACTCGCGCACAGTCTGACGTATCATTTTGTGCTCGTCTGTCAATAATTCATCAATATTAAAATAATCTGTAGTTGGATTCATTTTTTATTTTTTTGTAGCGCAAAAATACAATATTTTTCTCAAAAAATCATTCTAAAAAAATTATCGCATTTGTGAAAATTGTATTAAAATTGCGAATATTTAGTTGTACAAAATAATATAAAAATGAAAAAAACATTATCAGGATTTATACTAGGTGTCTTTTTGATGTTCGCCTTATCATTTACGTCAAATGAATATAAGGCCAATCAATCTACTGCTGAAACATCAAAGATTGATGGATTTTATATATTTACAGATAGTAAACCCGTAATGCCTTTCGATAGTCTTGGGGTTGTAGATTTGGGCTTTGTCAGCGGAACACAATATGAGTCCATTAGGACAAATTTCATAAAAAGAGCTAGAAAAAAGTATCCAACAGCGGATGGACTTATTTTAAATCTAAACAAGAAAGGACTAGACAATTGTAATGTAATTAAGTTCAAATAAATTGCTTAATACGAATTGAAACAAAAACCAGAACTTAATCATAAAAGCATAATTGTCTTTGAAGGACATATAATTAACTTGTCAAAACTTACTAAAGAACCCTTTACAAAAATGACCTCTGAATCTTTCATCTAGTTAATAGAAGACGGTACTGATAAAAAAGCTTTTTAAAATTACTATAAAAATTATCGCATTTGTAGAAATTGTATTAAAATTGCATATAGTTTTAAGCTAATTAAAATATTAAACAATAACTATCCTTAAACAAATGGCTACCAAAAAAATCAATAATAAAATAGAAAAACGTTTCATAATTATTTCGTGTATAATATTTATCGCATTCTTAATAACTTTTTGCTTTTTTCAATCAAAAGACAATTTCTTAGATGTAAATTGTTACCTTTTTATTGGGGTTTGGGGTTGGCTAATCTATGATTACAAAATACTTCAAATTGACAAACTTTATTATAGTTCATTAGGGCTTGGACTCCTAATTTTCTTTTATGGTATGTTTTTGAGCAAAAATTTTGACGAAAATATTTCAATGATACAATCAATGTCAACAATGCCAATTTTTCTTTTAATTATTCAGAGACCAATAAGATTTCTATTCATAAAAATTATGAAACGAGAACCAAAGGTTGAAAAACCTGCTCCTTCATTTGCCGACTTCTTATACATTTTCATACTTTGGATGACAACTTTGACAATACCAGCAATGTACTTCGATTGATTACAAGACAAACGACTTTTAATATTATTTAGAAAAAAAATGGTGTGGTTCAATTATATTATAAAGTTAAACACATTATATAAACAGCACGAACAGTAAACAATAGATGATTGATAAATTTGTAATATTAATTGACTTTAAAAATTTTATTTATTTTTGCAATAGTATTATGTTTCTTAAATTTTATACTGATTATAAATGAAAAAACAGTGCTTAATACAAACAAAATTATTAATGGATAATCATAATAATTTAAATTAAACATGAAAAACAAGTTAATATTACTTTCCTTTTTAATTACATTTAAAATAAACAGTCAGATTTCTCAAAAGCTGCTTGAAAATGGAATAAAAAAATGCAACCAAAAAAACAGAATAGAAGCATTAGATGATTTTAACAAATTATTAAATTTGAATAATTCTAATAAAGATGCTTATTTTAATCGTGGAAAATGTGAATTTGAATTTAAAAACTTTATTTCTGCAATATCTGATTTTAATAAAACAATTAAGCTTGACTCTAATTATGTAAAAGCATATTATTATAGAGCGAAAGCTCTAATAAATATTGGTGAAAATGAGCTAGCATTACTAGACATAGACAAAACAATTAAACTTGAGCCATTGAATCCAAAATATTTTTTAAATCGCGGTAAAATAAAAATAGATATAGGATATATTGAAGAAGCTTATGAAGATTTTAATTTTGCAAAACAATTAGGCGATAATAAAGCAGATATATATTTATCTCAATTCTGTATTAATGATAATGAAAATAATGAATTCTTTTTCCTTGATTGGCTTCAAGAGGGGAGC
>JBIPPG010000113.1:0-7524 GCA_044368545.1 Chitinophagales bacterium
TTTTGACAAATTCAAAGCATTTCCATCGGTCAAATACTTTTTGACTACCTCGGGCATTCCTCCAACCAATGTGTATTTATGAAAATAATCTAAAAATAGCGTATGAATAGAAGCATCCAAAGGATTTTTTTGAAAAACTTCGCTTAGGCTAGGGTTAGATGCTTCCAAAAATTCTTCAAAATCAATTGGATACACCGCCATCTGTTCTATGCGCCCTACGGGAAAAGAACGGATATCGCCCAAAGCAAATTCGAGTAATGAACCTGCCGAAATCACATGTATCTCTGGAAAATCTTCATAAAAAAAACGTAAAAGTGCAATGGCTTTTGGATTTTCTTGAATTTCATCAATAAAAATTAGCGTCTCTTTGTGCGGAGATGCATTCTTCTGTAGAAATAAAAAGGATATTATTTCGGCTAAAGATTCTTTTTCAAATATATCATAATCTGCCTTTTTCTCTAAATTTAATTCTATAAATTGTGGATAGGTTTTACCTAGCTTTTTAGCAAGATAAGACTTCCCTACTTGCCGTGCTCCTCGAAGCAAAAGTGGCTTACGATTTATGGACTCTTTCCAAGACAATAGTTTATTAAATGCTTTTCTCTTAATTTCCAAGGGATTAAATTTGTGCAAAGATACAACTTTGTAACAAAACACACCCAATTTTTATCATTTTTTGTAACAAAATACACCCAATTTTTGGCATTTTTTGTAACAAAATACACCCAATTTTAGCGGATTTTTGTAACAGAATACACCCAATTTAATCCTCAGCGGTCATCATTTCCCAAAGTTTATCTTTGAGTTTATCCAAATTTTTATTAGCAATTGAGGATATAAATATCAGTTCTACGCCTTTGAGTTCGCTGCGATACCAGTTTTCAATTTCTTCATCGATTAAATCCGATTTTGAAATGGCGATAAGTCTTTTTTTGTCGAGCAACTCTGGGTTGTATTTTTTCAATTCATTGATGAGGATGTCATATTCTTGTTTGATGCTTTCGCACGTGGCCGAAATCATAAAAAGCAAAACAGAATTTCGCTCGATATGTCTCAAAAATCGATGTCCAAGTCCTTTCCCTTCCGAAGCTCCTTCGATAATTCCCGGAATATCCGCCATACAAAACGAACGATCATCGCGGTAATATACAATACCTAACTGCGGCACTAAGGTAGTAAAAGGATAGTTGGCTATTTCGGGTTTAGCAGCCGATAATACAGAAAGTAAGGTTGATTTCCCCGCATTAGGGAAGCCTACCAAGCCCACATCCGCCAATACTTTTAGCTCAAATATAACCCAGCCTTCCAAACAACCTTCTCCAGGCTGCGCATAGGTAGGTGCTTGATTGGTTGCGGTTTTGAAATTGGTATTGCCCAATCCTCCTCTACCGCCTTGAAATATAATTTCTTCTTGATTTTTATCGGTAATTTCTACTAAAACTTCGCCCGTTTCGGCATCTTTTATCACCGTTCCCAATGGTACTTCTAGGATTATATCCTGCCCATTAGAACCACTGCTATTAGCACCTGCTCCGTTGACGCCATCATCGGCATGCACGTGTTTTTTATATTTCAAGTGAAGAAGCGTCCACAATTGGGTATTGGCTCTAACGACGATATGACCGCCACGGCCGCCATTTCCTCCATCGGGACCTCCGTTGGGAATGAATTTTTCTCTACGAAAATGCGCACTTCCAGCTCCACCTTTCCCACTTCTACAAAAAATCTTTACATAATCAATAAAGTTAGAGTCCATTATACTACATTTTCATTTGCCCAAAAAGCAAACTGAGGTGAATTAAAATTAAAGGTGCAAATGTACATAAAATTTCTCCTTGTCTAATTAAAAACAAAAAGGAAATTCAATTTTGGAAGAAATACGTTTCTTTTTATCCGCTAGAATACAAACTATATTGCAGCGTCCATTTCGGTACAAATATTTTCAAAAATGGCATCGATATCGCCAATTCCATTGATAACTTTCAACTTGCCTTGACCTTGATAATAAGGCAATACATGTATTGTTTTATGGAAATATTCATCGATTCTTTTGATTAATTTTTCTTGAGAATCATCCGCTCTGCCACTGGTTTTAGCTCTTTCCGCTATTCTATTCTTTACTTCTTCTTCTGATACGTCCAATTGAACTACAAGATTTACCGCCTCACCTTTATTGGCAAAGAATGCATCCAACGCTTCGGCTTGTGCTATCGTTCTAGGAAATCCATCAAGGATAAATCCATTAACAGCGGAATGTTTTACCATTTCATCTTCTAGCATTCGAATCGTAATATCATCTGGAACCAAAATCCCATTGTCCAAAATAGATTGCACCTCTTGTCCCAATGCGGTTTTATTCTTGATATGCTCGCGAAACATATCGCCTGTAGACAAATGTTTCAAATTGTATTTTTCAATAATTCTATCCGATTGAGTTCCTTTTCCAGCGCCTGGTGAACCAAAAATTACGAGATTAAACATGGGTATTAATTTATATTTATTTAATAGGTTTTTTAATTATCAATTGCTAGCCAAATTGTTCTACTTACACGAAGTGTATACGGTAAAATCAAAATAGCCAATACTCCCAATAAAACAAATGTTTTGGTCAATGTAAATTCAAAAACAACCATTGAAATCAATGCGGTAATTAAAAAAACAAATGAGGAAATAAAATATGAAACATACATAGCTCCTAAATAATATCCAGGTTCTGGATGAAAATTGGCATCACAACTTGTGCATTTCTCATTCATACTTGCAAAACTCAAAAAGTTGAAAACCGAAGTTTTATACATACTTACCTTGCCACAATGTGGACAATTGCACTGAAGAATATTTGAAATTTTGCTCATTTATATTTGTTAGATTGGGCTACAAAAATAAGTAAAAATTATGAGGCTCGTCCAATTATTTGTAAAAATACTATACTTTTTTGCAATATTTTTTAATAATAGCATCACAAGCACGATCGAGCATTTGAAAAACATGCTCAAATCCATCGCCTTCGCCATAGTATGGATCGGGTACATTGATATTTCTATGAGGCTCTACTTCATTCATTATCAATTCTATTTTATGATACTCGTCTTCATTAGCTAGTCTTTTTACATCCTGATAATTCATCGAATCCATTACATAAATCCTATCAAATGCTTCATAATCAATACTACGCAGTTTTCTAGCTCGCTGATAGGTCAAATCCACTCCGTGTTTTTTGGCTACTTGAATGGAACGGCTATCCGGCAAATCCCCCGCATGCCAGCCTCCTGTACCTGCACTATCCACTTCCCAGTCTAGCCCTAGTTCGGCTATTTTATGCTTCATAATGCCTTCCGCCAAAGGCGAACGACAGATATTGCCAAGACAAACAAACAACAATTTCATGTATAAAATAGATTAATTGGATTGAACAAAAGGATGTGCTTCTTCTTTATCTGCATCTTTTGCCGCTATCATTTTCAAATGTTCCGCACGGCCTTTTTTGAATACTTGACGGCCTTTATCGATACCTTTTCTTAGCTCTTTTTGCTGTTCGATAGGCAATTTGATAATTTCATTACAAGCAGTACTACAACAGTTTTCATACGCTTCTTTGCAGTCATCGCATTGGATAAATAACAAATGACAGGCTTCATTCACGCAGTTGGTATGGGTATCGGCAGGTTTGCCACACTGATGGCAATTGGCAATAATATCCTCGGTAATTCGCTCGCCTAGTCGTTCATCAAAAACAAAATTTTTCCCTATGAACTTAGGTTCAATTCCGTGTTCTTTGCAATCTTTTGCGTATTTGATAATACCACCTTCCAATTGAAAAACCTGATTAAATCCCTGATGTTTCATATACGCACTGGCTTTTTCGCATCGGATACCCCCTGTGCAATACATCAATATTGGCTTATCTTTATTATCTTTGAATTCTTCGGCTACTTTGGGCAATTGTTCTCGGAAAGTGTCTACATCGGGCAAAACGGCATTTTGAAAATGTCCAACTTCACTCTCATAATGATTTCTAAAATCTATAATTACGGCATCGGGGTGTGCCATCATTTCGTTAAATTCTTTTGCGCCAAGATGCACACCACAATTTGAAGAGTCAAACGTAGGGTCATCTATACCATCCGCAACTATTTTATCACGAACCAAAATTTTTAATTTGAAAAAAGACTTTCCTTGTTCTACCGCAAAATTTCTTCTAATATTTTTTGTCAATGAAAACATTTGTAAATGCGTATCAAAAACTTCAAGATATTTTTCGGGAACGGAAAGCTGCGCATTGATACCTTCTTGAGCTAGATAAATTCTACCTTTTACGCCCATTGCATACCAAGCTCTGTAGAGTTCGTCGCGAAGGGCTTGTGGATTTTCAATAAATTTGTAACGATAAAATGAGATGGTGACAAAAGAATCGGTAGAATTCAATAATTCTTGCTTCAAAATTCTTTTATCTACTTTGTTAGACAGTTGCATGCTGAATACGTTTTTGAGATAAAAAATAAATTACGGTACAAAATTAAAGGTTTTTTCGAAATTTAGACGTAATTTTAATTTTTTAAATGCTATTTTTGCTACAAAAAATAACCTATTATAATATGAAATTCCTTACCAAGTTTTTAATTTTGACAGTATCTTTGATTGTATTTGTATTTTTCTTTCAAGAAAATAGTCAATATATACAGGTAAATGCATCGTTGACATCTATCGAATCGTTAAAGCCGTTTTTTATTTTTATGATTACGCTCATTTTGCTAAATACCTTCCTAAAACCCATTTTGAAATTAATTTCTATGCCTTTATCTTGTATTACATTGGGATTATTTTCATTTGTAATCAATCTCATTATCGCATTATTGGCCGACGGAATGGTAGATGCGTTCAAATTTCAAAGTATTTCGGTAGCGTTTATATTTAGCTTGGCGTTTATGTTTTTGAATGCATTGATCGATTATTTTTCCAAAGATTAAAAAAAAAGTATTGAAAAGAAAAAAATGTACTATATTTGCACCTCAAATTAATTAATAAAACGAAAGAGTTATGGCATTAACTGCGGAAAGAAAAAAAGAAATATTTGCAGAATTTGGTGGTAGTGAGACAAATACGGGAAACGTAGAAGCACAAGTAGCAATGCTTACAGAGAGAATTACTCAATTGACAGCGCACTTGAAAAACGCAAAAAAAGATAAAAATACTACCTTATCTCTATTGAAAATGGTAGGAAGAAGAAAAAGAATTCTTAGTTATATCATGAAAAATGATATCAACAAATACAGAGAATTGATTAAGAAATTAAATTTACGTAAGTAATTGAAATTCTAAGATAAATTAAAAGCCGATAAATCTTGTATTTGTCGGCTTTTTTTGTAATAAATAAATATATTAAAGATGAATGTGATTAACAAAAAAATTGTAGGAGACAATGGCCAAGAGATTTCCATAGAAACTGGAAAATTGGCAAAACAAGCACACGGTAGTGTAACGATCAGACAAAATGACACTATTTTATTGGCAACGGTTGTATCGGACTATAAAGCAGGCGAAAATATCGATTTCTTGCCTTTGACCGTAGATTATAGAGAAAAATTTGCTAGCTCGGGACGTTTTCCGGGTGGATTTTTGAAAAGAGAAGCTAGACCTAGCGATTATGAGATTTTGATTTCTCGTTTGATCGATAGAGCTATTAGACCTTTATTTCCATCGGATTATCACGCCAATACTATGGTAACCGTAACCTTGATAAGTGCTGACGACAAAGTAATGCCCGATACATTGGCTTGTCTTGCGGCTAGCTGTGCGATTATGGTTTCGGATATTCCATTCCAAGGCCCCGTAAGCGAGGTACGTGTAGGAAGAATCAACGGAGAATATGTAATCAATCCAGATCAACAAGATTTGCTTGTAAGCGATATGGATATGATCATAGCGGCTACCGAAAAAGATATTATGATGGTGGAAGGCGAAATGAATGAAATTTCGGAAAAAGAAATGGCAGATGCTATTATTTTTGCACACAATGCTATCAAAAAACATTGCGCCGTTCAAAAAGAATTGGAAGCAGCAGCAGGCAAAACGGCTAAGAGAGAATATTGCCACGAGGATAGTGACGAAGAATTGTACAATGCTATCAAAACATTTAGCTATGCAAAAGTACAAGATGTAGCACGTTCGGCGAGTTCAAAAGAAGTTCGTTCAGAATCATTTGACAAAATATTGGCAGATTGTCTTGAGACATTGACTGATGAGCAAAAAGAAAAATCATTTTTGATCAAACAATATTACGGAAAAGTTAAAAAAGAAGCGGTTCGTAGAGTCATTTTGGACGATAAAACTCGTTTGGATGGAAGAAAAACCAATGAAGTACGTGATATTTGGAGCGAAGTAAATTATTTGCCTTCTCCACACGGTTCGGCAGTATTTACACGAGGTGAAACACAGTCGTTGACTACCGTTACATTAGGTACAAAAATGGACGAGCAAAGCATAGACGGCGCAGTATTCCAAGACAGCAAACGTTTTATATTGCATTATAATTTCCCTTCTTTCTCTACTGGAGAAGCATATCCATACAGAGGCGTAGGAAGAAGAGAAGTAGGACACGGAAACTTGGCACAACGTTCTTTGGAAAAAGCATTACAAGCAGATTTTCCTTATACGATTCGTGTAGTTTCGGATATTTTGGAAAGTAATGGATCTAGTTCTATGGCTACCGTTTGTGCGGGAAGTTTAGCGCTAATGGATGCAGGTGTACCAATGAAAGGTGGTGTATCGGGAATTGCTATGGGATTGATAACGGACGACAAAGGAAATTATGCTATCTTGAGCGATATTCTAGGTGATGAAGATCACTTGGGCGATATGGACTTCAAAGTGGCTGGAACTGCCAAAGGAATTACAGCTTGTCAAATGGACATCAAAATTGATGGATTGAGTGAAGAATTATTGATAGAAGCCTTGACACAAGCTAGAGCAGGTAGAGAGCATATCTTGAACGAAATGAACAAGACGATGTCTGTATCGAATGCCGATTTGAAACCACATACACCAAGAATTGTAGAAATCAAAATAGACAAAGAATTTATTGGAGCGGTAATAGGCCCAGGTGGAAAAATCATTCAAGGATTGCAAAAAGATACTAATACTACCATTACTATTGAAGAAGTGGGCGATTGTGGTGTGGTTCAAATTTTTGCAAATAACAAAAATGATATCGACCGTGCATTACAGATTGTAAAAGGTATTGCGTCAAAACCACAAGTAGGTGAAATTTACGAAGGAACTATCAAAAACATTATGGATTTTGGTGCTTTTGTAGAAATTTTGCCGGGTAAAGAAGGTTTGTTGCACATTTCGGAAATTGATTGGAAACGAATTCCAACTATGGAAGGCATTTTCACTCAAGGTGAAAAAGTACAAGTAAAACTTCTAGAAATAGACGGTAAAACAGGTAAAATGAAATTGAGTAAAAAAGCATTGATGCCTAGACCTGAAAATACAGAAAATAAAGGATAAGAGATTATTCTGATC
>JBIPPG010000114.1:0-7489 GCA_044368545.1 Chitinophagales bacterium
AAACTACCTCCATATCATATTCGTCTGGCGCTAATTGGATGTTTTTCTCTCCTTCTACTTGAATAGTTCTGGGAAGTCCTACAATATTTTGTGCATTCAACAAAAGTCCAAAGAATGCAAAAGTGATTAAACTGATTTTTTTCATGTGATTATATTTTTTTATTATTGTCAATAGACAATGCAATTATACGCCAATATTATTGTAGTCTGGTGTCTATAAAGCGTCTACAAACTAACAATCATTTGTTTTTCAAGACGTTAACAAACAATAAATTTCTAAAAAATGATTAAAATTTGTAGGTTATAAAATATGTTTTACCCATTCAAAATATTTGAAGGGAGCGTATTTGAAAGGTAAATCTATCCAAGTAGGCGCTTTTAATACTGTTTTTTTATGGCTAAATGCTAGAAAACTGCCTTTGCCATGATAGCTTCCTGTTCCGCTATTTCCTACCCCACCAAATGATAGATGATGATTGGCTATATGAATCATAGTATCATTAATCGTAGCGCCACCGCAGCTAATTTTTTGAAGCAATTTTTCGGCGGTTTGATTATCACCAAAATAATACATTGCCAGCGGTTTTTCTTTTGAAACGATATAATTTTCTACATCATCAATATTTGTATAAGTAAAAATAGGCAACACGGGGCCAAAAATCTCTTCTTGCATAATTTTTGAATCCAAATGGAGTTCATCAATGATAGTAGGCTCTATAAATTTTGAAGCTTTATCCATAGTGCCCCCCACTCTTATACGGCCTTCTTTCATAAGCTCCGAAACTCTATCAAAAGCCTCTTCATGAATCATACGAGCATAGAAATTAGAATCTTTTATTGTTTTTCCATACATTTCTTGCAAGTATACATTCATTTTTTCGATCAAAAGTTCTTTTTTCGATTCGTGTACAAATACATAATCCGGTGCAATACAAGACTGCCCCGCATTGATGGTTTTGCCCCACATAATGCGTTTTGCGGCCAAATCCAAATTTGCCGAACTGTCTACAATACAAGGGCTTTTGCCTCCTAACTCCAATACGACAGGCGTCAAAAATTCGGCGGCACTTTTCATTACTATTTTTCCTACAAATGTACTGCCTGTAAAAAAGATAAAATCAAACCGTTGGCGAAGCAGATTCTCATTGGTTTCCTTGCCGCCATGTACCATTTTTATATAATTCTCTGAAAAAATGCTTTTCAAGATAGATTCCATTACCAATGAAGTATGATGTGTAAAAGGCGAGGGCTTAATAATAGCACAACAACCCGAAGAAATAGCACCCACCAATGGATTGAAAACCAACTGAAAGGGATAATTCCAAGGCGCAATAATCAATGAAACACCCAAAGGATCTACATATTCAAAACTAGAAGCGGGCAATAAATGAAAAGGCGTCCATTTTCTTTGTGGTTTTGACCATTTTCTCAAATTTTGGATATGGTAATTAATTTCGCCTAGCACCATACTTATTTCCGTCAAAAAAGCTTCTTCTTTGGATTTGTGCAAATCCTTCCACAAAGCTTCTGATATAGCGTCTTGATGAACAAGAATCGCTTTTTTCAATTTCTTCAAATTCTCAATTCGAAATGAAATAGAAAGGGTATTTCCTTCTTGGAAATAAGCTCTTTGAGCTTCTAGAATAGCTTGGATTTGAATTTCAGGCGTTTCTTGCATATCAATTTGATTTTATAAGCAAAGATAAAAAAATAAAGTATTTTGTAGAATAAAAAACTTTAGCCTTATTTATCTTAGGTTTTTCTCACAGAATTTAAGGAATTTACAGATTTTCATTTCACACTTTTTACAAATGATGTGAAATTTTTAGAATGCGCAAGTGACAGCAGCGGCATCCTCCGAAGCAAAGCGCAGGAGATATAGCGTATGGCACGATCCAAAGGATGCGCCCTAATATTATAAATTTATCTTGAAAAAATTGCTAAAAAAAACGTATTATTGCAATTCGCAAAGATTTAAAAAAATTAAAATAAAACATAATGAGTTATTCGTTGTTTAAGGAAAAAATGTATCAAGTAAATTTGATAAGTGCTATGAATTCGCTATTGAGCTGGGATATGGAGGTGAATATGCCTGCGCATTCGGACAAGGGTTTTAGAGCCGATCAAATGGCTTTTATCAGTGGATTGCATTTCCAAAAATCTACCGATAAAGAATTGGTTAGCTTGGTAAATCAATTGAGCCAATCTAATGAATTGTCCGATACGGAAATGAAAAATGTGAAAGTAGCAAAGAAAGAAATGGAAGATATGCTCAAATTCACGCAAGAATTTGTAGAAAAAGAAGCAAAATTGACTTCGGAGGCGCATAATATTTGGGTTGAAGCACGCAAAAAATCGGATTTCAAAGTTTTTGAAAAATCGCTTGAATCTATTGTGGCTCTTTTGCGCGAAAAATGTGAAATTCTTGGGTATGAAAATCATCCTTACAATGCCTTGCTCAATCAATATGAGGAAGGAAGCAATGTGGCGGATTTGGACAAATTATTTGCCGATGTAAAAGTACGCTTGAAGCCGTTGATAGAAGCTGTAAAAGCCAAACAAACACAAACGACTCAATTTTTGAATCAAAAATTTGATGGAACGAAGCAAATGGAGCTGGTTGCCGATATTTTGAATCATTTGAAATTTGATGCGAATTTGTATAAAATCAACTTATCTACCCATCCATTTTGCACGCATTTTCATCCTACAGACATTCGTATTACTACTCGTATCAATGAAAATGACTTGATGAGTTCTATATGGAGTGGCATCCACGAAATGGGACACGGCATGTATGAAATGGGATTGAACAAAGAAAATGTGGGATTGCCTATCAGTACGAGTACTTCATTGGGAATTCACGAAAGTCAGTCTCGTTTTTGGGAAAATAATATTGGGCGTTCAAGAGCCTTTATTTCATCTATTTTTCCATTGATGCAAAAGCATTTTCCAGTAGAATTTGCCCATGCTACCGTAGAAGATTTGTTCAACGAAATCAATTTTGTATCGCCGTCATTGATTCGAACTGAGTCCGATGAGCTTACCTATCATTATCATATTATGATTCGCTACGAAGTGGAGAAAAAATTGATAGAAGGCAGCCTAGCTGTATCGGATGTGGTGGCGTATTGGAATCAATGCTACAAAGAATATCTAGGGCTGGATGTACCTAATGATGCACAAGGCGCACTACAAGATATCCACTGGAGTATGGGAGGATTGGGATATTTTCCTACGTACAGTCAAGGTAGCTTTTTTGCATCGCAATGGTATGATGCTATTTCAAAAGAACATGACATTGCAGCACTAATAGCTAGTCAATCCTTTGAAAAAATCTTGGCGTGGCATACGGAGCATATTCATCAATATGGAAAATTACACACTTCCAATGAATTGTGCGAAATGGCTACGGGGAGCAAATTAGATTTTACATTTTTTGAAAATTATATCAAAGCAAAATTTGAACTGAGCTAAATGGCATACTAAATACTGCTTTTTGGAGTTATAATTAAATATCAATTGAAAAAAATATGGGGAAGAAATACACGTTGCTGCTGTTTTTTATTATGAGTCTCAATGTTTTTGGGCAGTCTATCTATAGATTGAATGGTATTTCTTTTAAAAAAAATCAAATAACTATACTGAATCCTCAAAATGGAGGTATGGACAAACCTATATTTTGTCAAAAAGATTTGAATAGCGATGGAAAAATAGATTTGGTTATCAATGATATGTATTCGGGGCAAATCAATACATTCCTATATCAAAATGGTGAATATATTCACGTTCCAAAATACGAAAATTATTTTCCGATTTCCAAAATCACTCATCCTTTTTACCTAAAAGATTTGAATAGAGATGGTATAGAAGATATTGTAGAATTTTCATATTCATTTGGACTTTATGTACATTTTGGCATCAAACTAAGCGATACTTCGTTCTCCTTCAAAGACAAGAAAAAAGTACTTATTTATAGCTATGGCATCAATAATTTCTTTCCATTGTCCTATAAAAATGGGCTTCCCCCTTCAATTATAGATATGGATGGCGATGGTGATTTAGATATTCTCTATTCATCCATTGGATCGCCTACACAATTCAATTTTGTAAAAAATTATAGCATTGAATTGAATTTGCCAAAAGATTCGATTTTGTATCGAGTAGACAATATTCGTTTTGGTCAGTTTCAAGTGGTTATAGATACATTGAAGAAGCCTGTAGGTCCCATTTCTTTTTATGAAAATGCCTATCCAAAAATAGTACAAGGCAAAACTTCAAACTCAAATATAGAACCTAGACACAGCGAAACACAAATGGTATGGCCTATAGATGTAAATAACGACGGATTGATAGATGTAGCGCTATCGGATGAAAACTGCAAAAATGCGAGTTTGGGCATCAATGTAGGAACGAAAGATTCTGCTTATATCAAGAACTACGACACTTTTTTTCCTCGCTATAATACTCCTATAGATAAATTTCAACCGATAGGATATTGGATGGATATTACTCAAGATTCAAAAAAAGACCTATTAGTTACGTCGTCTTTGGGCAGAGACAATGCCGCTGTATCACTTGATTTAAAAGTTTACAACGACGATGTTCATGTTGTGGATTTATACAAAAATATGGGGCAACGGACTACAGATATAATTTCACCCAAATCGGACAGTTTTGTAAAAGACAATACGCCTTTTCTATCGCCTAATTTATTAGATGTGGGAACAGGAGCATTTCCGCTTTTTTATGATTATAATTTGGATGGCAAAATGGATTTGCTTATATCCAATTATTACAAGCGAGATTCTTTAGATTTTTCCAATATTTCCTTATTCAAAAATGTAGGTAAAACGGATAGTCCTTCATACATATTGACTACCAATGATTATTTGGGGTATAAATCAAAAGGACGCCATGAAATAAGAATGACCGCTGGCGATTTGAATGGAGATGGGCTTCAAGATATTGTACTTACTTCAAGGTTTTGGAAGACGACTGGATTGGACACCACTATCCACGAGTATTATATCAAAGGTAATGATTCTTCGGAAGTTGGAACTACCACAAAATTTTCGCTTCCTACAAGCAAGCGTACCGATAATTATTCTAGAGATAATTTGGCTGTACCGTGTTTATACGATTTGAACAAAGATGGAAAATTGGATTTATTAATTGGGAAACAATACAGCGTATTTGCATACAAAAATATAGGAACTTTATCTCAACCCCAGTTTGAGTTAATCAATGACACTTTTGTTCAATTAAAAGATATCGACGACAAAAGCTATACTATCGAAACCACGGCTTTTGGAACTCGTTTGCTCTATGAATATGCATGCTATTTCAATCCTGTAGTTGCTAGAGATACATTAAAAAATAACTCAAAATTATTCCTAGGCTATAATGGTAGAAGTTTGGGCGAATATTCTTTTTTAACCCCTAAAATTCTCACCATTGATATATCAAATGCACAAGATTTTAAAACTATAAAAATCTTAAAAAGCAATATCTGGAATGCACCTGTAGGGCAATATTTTTCTTTTGACATCAAAGATATCAATAAAGACAGTATGGCTGAGATTTGTATAGGAACCTATGCAGGAGGCATTCAAATGTATACATTTAGAAGTACTTCCGACACGATTAAACCACCACCCCCAATTTCTATAATTGCTTCGGAGAATGATAAAATTAAGATTCAAGCATTTCCAAATCCCTTTGAACACAAAATCAATTTGAAATTGATACAAAATAAAAAGCATACTATTTCCGTTTGCAATGCTTTGGGAATGGAAGTAGGCGTTTTTACTACTAAATTAACTGATTATGAGATAGATGGCAGCACTTGGGCAGACGGTTTTTATTTGATAAAAATAGAAAATGATAGCTTTGAAAAAGAGGTAATCAAAATGATAAAAAAGACACAATAAGACACTATGTCGTTTTATGTTAATAATTTAGAATTAGAATTAATATAGTTTTTATAAATTTGCGAATTAGTTTAAAATAAAAAATGGAGAATCAAATTTTTAGAGTTTTGCATGCATACAATGCCGAAAATCAAGACGCATTGGCTTTGGTAAATGTATTGGTGTATAGAAATAGTTTGGTATTGATAGGATACAAAGAAGAAGGACAACCGTTGAGTTCATTCATTCATTATCAATTCAATGAAATAGGAATAGAAGACATCTACTCTGTTCAGATTCAAATGATTATGGATTATATTCCCGAAGCATTCCAAAAAGCTGCTAAAAAGAACATCTACCATGCAGAACCTACTTATGTATTGATTCCAAGAGAAGAAATGTATGAAGTGAATGGCTACCAAATGTACTCAGACCTACATTCCAAAGGCTCTGAAAAAGTATTGACAGACGAATTTGCTTCGGTAGATGTAAAAGAATATTACAATTATCCCTATAGAGTCTACAACGATTTGGACAATGCGTTTGAGAATGCTACATTCTTTTCATACCATCAGAATGTATTTAGACATTTAAAACACCAATCCACCGAAGGAGCATTGGTATATGTTTCCATCAAATCAAACTATCTTGAAATCATTGGTTTTAATGAGGGGAAATTGACTTTCTGCAATACTTTTGAATACAAAAACAAAGCAGATATTTTGTATTTTATACAAGCAAGTCTTGAAGATATGGGCGTGGCGCTAGATAGCAGCGATATTTATATCACTACCATTCGCAAGGAAGAGCAAGAGGATATTTTCAGTACATTGAAGCATTATATCCCTAATTTTAACGAAAAAGTAACCGCTACATTTGGAATTCAACCTGAATTTTGGAACACGTATGCCGATGCATTTTTGAGTCACTAAAATAGAATATTCATGAGAATAATTGGTGGGATTCATAAAGGATACAATCTAAAACAGCCCAAACTTGACCCTACTAGACCTACTACAGATATAGCCAAGGAAGCTCTTTTTAGCATTATTGATAATTATTTCAATTTTGATAATATCCGATTTCTTGGCGGTACCGGTAGCATTAGCTATGAGTTTGCATCACGAGGATGCACCGATATTACTACTGTAGAACTATTTCCAAAAGCCGTAAATTTCATCAAAGAAACATCTACAAAGCTTAAATTTGAAGGTCATAAAATATTGCACATGGATGTTTTTCAATTCATAGAAAACACCAACGAATCTTTTGATGTAATTTTTGCAGGGCCTCCATACAAAATGCCTTTTTTAGATACCCTGCCCGATTTGGTTATTCAAAAAGGCTTGATAGAAGGCGAAGGCTGGTTTATACTAGAACATGACCCTAAATACAATTTTGACAATCATCCCAATCTTTGGCGAAGAAAAAATTATGGTCAAACCAATTTCAGTATTTTCACAAACGAAATTCATAACGACTGATGCAAAGCCAAAAAACCATTATTGTAACAGGCGCAAGCAGAGGCATAGGCAAAGCCATCGTAGAAAAATATGCGCAAGCGGGCTGGAATGTAA
>JBIPPG010000115.1:0-7486 GCA_044368545.1 Chitinophagales bacterium
GAAAGTAATTTTGTAGAAGTAATTAGTAAAGTACAAGTCCCAGCTTTAGAAATTATGAAAAAAAATAAATTAAATTATGAACAAATGGCTCAATCTGCAGCTATTGCAACAGCATTTATTATTCAACAAAGTAGAAACATTACTCCCGAAGAAGGATTTGGAATTGCTATTTTTCATTATATAGAAGGTTCGAAAACCTATCCACCAGATTTTAGTTTAGTAATTGAAAATAAACCATATAAACAAACTGAAAACAATTTTGATAGTCAATCAAAACCTTGGTGGAAAATTTGGTAAAGTAAAAACTTATAATTGATTAAAAGGACAAAATATTTATAATTTTTAAAAATAATAAATGAGTAATAAAACAATTCCATATTTTATTGTTCTACTTTTTTTGTATTGCTGTAAATTAGATAAAAAACACAATACGAAAACTACAGAAATAAGTAAGATTTGTATTGCATCAGGTGGTTGTTATGGTAAATGTCCAAAATTAGCTATAGAAATTGATAGTACATTAAGTTATAGATTTTATGGAGGTGGTTTTTCAGAAATAAAAGGTATTTATAAGGGTAAGATAGAAAAAAGTTATTGGCAAAATATTTGTCAAAGTTTAGATGAAATTGAATATGAAAAATCGGATTCTTTTTATTTACATTCTGTAGATGATTTATCAATTGAAACAATTATTTATTACTCAGGTAAGAAAAAACATATATATGCACAAGAATTAAGCCTTCCAGATAGTGTTAGTAAGGTATTTATCAAAATTATTAACAGTTATAAAAAAGTTAAATTAACAAAAGAGAGTAATAATGATTTCGATATGTTTAAATTTGAAACGAAATATCAAAATGGAATACCACCAATTCCCATATTACCAACAAAATAAAAGCTTTTTTGATTGACATATGTTTAATTAAATGTTTTTAGAAATTTCATTATCTTAAAAATCGAATTAAATCAAAAAATTATGAAAAAACTAACTCACTTATTATTTGCATTTGCTATTTTTTTTGTTTCGATTGCGTGTAAAAATGCAATATTAGGACCTATTTATCCAATTACAGATTTTAGGGAGTATGATTATGTCGTAATTGCTGCTGTAAATAAAGCCATTTATGAAAAAGATAAATATTCTTCATTAAAGTCTTTCAAAGCTACAATAAAAACGAGCTTGAAAGGAAATCTTCCAAAAGGTACTCGGATAAATGGTATTGCAAAAAATGAGGAACCAAGAGCGGTGTGTCCTGTTCATCTTGATGAAAATTCAGACTATTTACTATTACTTTCAAAAAAAGAAGGAGCGTATACGCTTAGCCGATTTAGCTTTCCTGTAAAAAAAGAATATAAATATTTTAATGACTATATTAGCCAGATAAAAAAAATCTTGGACAAGAAATAAATGAAATAATAAATTAAGTATTTGTTGTCAAAATTTATGAAAAAAGTATTAATATTGCTCTAAATTAATTTACAATTTAATTTTTAACTGAAACTAATTACTAACGCAAATGAATAAAAAAAGCACTTTCTTTAAAAAAGGGTAAATATATTTTGAAAGTAATCAATGATACCTTCAAAGAACAAGAAATTAAAATTGAAGTTCTTTAAACATTGTAATCAAGTTGATATTAAATTGTTGAGATGATGAATAAATTATAATTTCCAATCTCCAAATAATATAATTCCCAAATACGATTTTTTTTATCAGACTTTATATACAACTATGCATAATGAAATTTTTGAAATAGAACTTAAATCACAAGAATTAAATGTACATCAACAATTAATTTATAAAAAAACGAAAAATAGTAAAGGTACTTTGCAAAGATGTGTTTATGAACAAAAAAAGATAATTTGGATCCTGTTTAGGTATAAAGGAATAATTGAAGATAACAGTATTGATTGGCAATATCAGGCTTCTTCAATGCAATTAGACGAACTATTAACAGCAATAAAAATTGTAGAATTACTTAATGCTAAAAATTTATTTGATTTTGAATACTTTCCTGAAGAAAATGATTTTCTCATGTTAAAAAGAGAATATATTTTAAAGCAAATAAAAAACCGAAGCAGACCATATATAGATAATTATATTTCCTTTATTTTCAAAAATGAAAAGTGGGAGGTTAATCAAGGGTATGATCATATTGGTATTCATTATCAATGTTTTAAACAAGGAACTGTTAAACTTGACTTGTAATATAAATGGTTTATACAACATTCTAATTGTATTGTATTTTTGCATCGAATTTCTGCTGTAGCTCGCGACTCACGTGTTTCTTTAATAAAAGCGTCTCGTTTTTTTATACACTAATTTTATATAACTTAAAATCAAATCAACCTTGGTTTAAAATCAGTATTGCAAATTAGAAAAAAAGTTGTATCTTTGCCGACCAAATTTAAAAATGAACCAGACTGAAATTAAATTAATTAGTGGGCGCGCTACCCGAACATTAGCTGAGGCTATTTCGAAAGAAATGGGTATAGAGCTTTGCGATGTAGTAGTGAACCAGTTCAGTGATGGGGAATTTCAGCCCGTAATCAATGATAGTATTCGTGGAAACCACGTTTTTATTATTCAAAGTACATTTCAGCCATCGGATAATTTGATGGAGCTTTTGATGCTTGTCGATGCGGTGAAAAGAGCTTCGGCAAGGTATATCAGTGTTGTAATGCCGTATTATGGCTATGCAAGACAAGATAGAAAAGATCGTCCGAGAGTGAGTATTACATCAAAATTGGTAGCGGATTTGATTTCTGTAGCAGGTGCGAGTCGTGTGATGACAATGGACTTACATGCCGAACAAATACAAGGATTTTTTGACATTCCATTGGATCATTTATTTGGTTCTTCAGTGTTTTTGAAATATATACAAAGTCTGAATTTAGACAATATATGTATGGCGGCTCCCGATGTGGGAAGTACCAAACGTACGCGTTTTTATGCACAACAGTTCAATTGCGAAATGGTAATATGCGATAAATACCGCAAGAAAGCCAACGAAATAGCTGAGATGACTTTGATAGGCGATGTGGCAGGAAAAGATGTCATCTTGATTGATGATATTATCGATACAGGAAATACTTTGTGCAAAGCGGCACAAATCATCAAAGATAGAGGCGCTAGAAGTGTACGAGCGGTGTGTACACACCCTGTATTGTCGGGCAAAGCGTATGAAAATATTGAAAATTCAGTATTAGAGGAATTGATTGTGACGGATTCTATCCCTTTGAAACGAGAATCCAATAAAATTAAGGTTATTACGATTGCAAATTTATTTGCCAATGCTATAGAGAATACATTTCAATATAAATCTATTCACTCATTATTTATCAACAATATAATAAAATCATAATTTATAATTAATGGAAACTTTAAAATTAGAAGCTCAAAAGAGAGAGCAAGTAGGTAAAAAAGCGTGTAAAGCTACAAGAAGCTCAGATTTAGTTCCTTGTGTTATGTACGGTGGTGGAGATAATGTCTCTTTTGCTGTAGATTACAACGCTTTGAAAAAAGGTATCTATACGGACAAATTTGTTGTTTTTGAATTGAATATTTCAGGAACTACAAAAAAAGCTATTGTTAAAGAATTGCAATTCGATTCTGTAAATGATAGAATGATTCACGTAGATTTTCAAGAATTAGTAGCAGGAAAAAAAGTAAAAACTGAAATTCCTTTGATTACTAAAGGATTTTCTAAAGGTCAACAAGCCGGAGGAAAATTGGAAGTAAAACAAAGAAAAATTAAGATTAAAGCGGATGCGGATAAAATCCCTACTTCTATCGAGATTGATGTAACTCCATTGGAGCTTGGAAAATCTTTGAGAATTAGAGATATTATTTGTGATGGATTTGAAATCTTGAATCCTGCTGCAATTCCTATCGTAACTATCTCAATCCCAAGAGCATTGAGAAGTGCGCAGGCAGCTGCTGGAAAATAATATTTATTTTTAATAAATTTAAATTCATAAAAAACTCTTTAAATTCTTATTTAAAGAGTTTTTTTATTTGTGTTTGACTATGCAATTATCGGCAAGTATTTATTCTTCAAAACATAGGGACATTGCAGATTTGATTTCCGAATTGGCATTGTATTCTATTGATTATTGCCATATAGACAGTATAGAGAATGAAGCGGTATTTGAAGATATTAAATATATCAAATCGCATACCGATGTAGCCATCGATTTGCATATTATTTCAAAAAATCCCGAGAAATTTTATTCTCAAATTGAACAAAATAAGGTAGATAGACTTTCTATACAAATTGAGTCGGTATCAGATGGATTTCATTTCCCCAAAATAGAAAATACAAAGGTAGGAATAGCTATTCAAATTGGAAATTCCAATATTCTTGACCTAATAGCACAGTACAAAGACGAGATAGACCATGGACTTTTGATGACTACTACGCCCGGCGTAAGTGGTGGTGCTTTTAAACATAGCGATTTTGATACCATCCGAAAAATCGTGAATACTTTCCCCGAAATTTCGTGGCAAGTAGATGGTGGCGTAAATAATGAAGTAGCGTATATTCTGCGTATTTTGGGTGTAGATTGTATCGTAATTGGAAATTATCTGATGAATCATACGAGTATAGGTGCTGCAATTATGAATTTGAAAAGCAAAAATGTAGCTTCGGAGTGTTTAATTTCCGATTTTATGATTCCTTTTGAAGAATTACCTATTATTAGCGTGGAGGATTCGCTTGAAGAATTATTGCGTAATATGGAGGATTATAAGCTAGGAATGGTCTTTTGTGTAGGGCAAAACAATCATTTTGAAGGAATTGTGACCAATGCCGATATTAGACGAGCTTTGATAACAAAATCCTTGGATTATCAAATGAATATATCTACATTAATTAATTCAAAACCTAAGAAAATAAAAGAAACTTTTACTATCAAAAATATGTTATCTTACATATCCCAATTTTCATTTCCACTGCTGGTTTTGCCTGTAGAAAATGAGAATTGTGAATTGGTGGGAGCCATTTCATTTCATAAATTAATAAAAGGAGACTAAATAAATATGATACTTCACGTTAAGAAAAACGCACCTTTACAAGAGTTGAGAGATTTTTATCAAGCCACGTCATTTTCGACTGATACACACGAAGTATTGGTGACTTCGTCTGCATTGAAGTCTATTGATGAAAAACACGCTGATTTTGTATTGTATAGTCAAGCGTTATCTTCAGATATACAATTGGCTAGTAGCGAATATATGAATACGCTTCGTGAGGTGAAAATTGGCAATGAAATAGTGATAGGTGGCGAAAGCAAAAATACACTTATGATTACGGGGCCATGTAGCGTAGAAAGTGAAGAACAAATAGAAATGTCGGCAAAATTTTGTGTAGAACAAGGTATAAAAGTGTTGAGAGCAGGCTGTTATAAGCCTCGTACATCGCCGTATACGTTCCAAGGTCTGGGGCAAAAAGGCTTGATTCTATTGGCTAGAATGCGCGATAAATATGGCTTGAAAATCATTACCGAAGCCAAAGATAGCACGCATATAGATGAGGTAATTGAGTATTCGGATATTATTCAAATTGGCGCAAAAGCTATGTACGATCATGGTATTTTGAAAGCATGTGCAAAATCTCGTAAACCTATCCTGCTCAAAAGAGGATTTGGTTCTACGCTTCAGGAATTTGTGCAAAGTGCGGAGTTTATCCTCAGTGGAGGCAATCCAAATGTAATTTTATGCGAAAGAGGAATTAGAACCTTTGAAACCAAGACACGTTTTACATTGGACTTGTGTGGTGTTGCTTTTTTGAAAGAACATACCAATTTACCTATCATTCTGGATCCAAGTCATGCGATGGGATACCGATATGGTGTTGCCGATTTGGCAAGAGCGTGTGTAGCTATGGGAATAGATGGTTTATTGATAGAAACCCATCCCGATCCAAGTGTAGCCAAAAGTGATGCAAGCCAGCAGCTAAATTTTGAACAATTTGATGCCTTGCATACATCGTTGAAGCCTATAGCGAATGCTATAGGAATGCAATTAATCTAAAAAATATTTTTGAAAGAGAAATCTATTTTTCAAAAGAATATAGTATCTCCCGAATTAATCCCAAATCGAACGATAAAGCCTTGGGAATCGGACAAAAATCCTTATAAAATCTGGATTTTTGAAATCATTATGCAGCAAACTCGGCTTGCGCAGGGTATGCCGTATTATATCCGATTTATGGATACATTTCCCACGTTGGAGTCTTTGGCAAAAGCGGATGAAATGGTCTTATTTCAAATCTGGAAAGGGCTTGGTTATTATAGTCGTGCCCGAAATATACACAAAACCGCAAAATGGATTTTTTTTGAGAATCAAGATCAATTTCCTACAAACTACAAAGATTTATTGAAATTGTATGGCGTAGGGAGCTATACGGCTGCGGCTATTGCTAGTTTTGCGTTCAATGAAGACGTGGCAGTCTTAGATGGCAATGTATATCGAGTTTTAGCTAGGATTTTTGCATTGGAAGAAACTGTTTTTTCGTCAAATGGAAAGCAATTTTATCTAGATTTAGCGAATGAATTACTCCCAAAAGGAAAAGCTGCGTTATATAATCAGGCGTTGATGGACTTAGGAGCCGTTGTTTGCACACCCCAAAACCCAAAATGTGATACTTGCTTGATGCAGATTATTTGTAAGGCATTTAAACAAAACAAAATCGATGTTTTTCCAGTTAAAAAAGAGTATAAAGTCTTGAAAGATCGTTTTTTTCATTGTGTTTTTATTGTATGCGATGATAAAGTATATTTAGAAGTCCGCAAAGAAAAAGATATATGGCAAGGACTTTACCAAGGGGTGATGATAGAAAGCGAAATATTAAAAGATTCATTAATTCAAACACCATTTGGAGAATTTCAAGTCCATTCCAATTTATTCTCAGACTGGCATATTCAAAAATTAAGTCATATAAAAGCACACGTAAAATTTGCCATTTTGGAAGTGAAAAAAGTCAAAAATTTTGTTAATTTTGTACCAAAAAATGAAGTTAATAGATTCCCATTCCCCAAAATAATTGACGAATTTATACTTAAATACTTTTAAATTTAAAATTAACCTAGATTAGTTTTGTCACTGCCTACATATTCGTCACAATTTTTACATATACGTCAAGACTTCACTTTTTAAAGCATTTATAGCAGATAATTTTGCAAATTAAATTTTAGAACAAAACATCGTTGTTCCTCAAAATTTTAATTGAAATTATTTATTATAAATTTTAAAAATATGAAAAAAATCACCATTTTACAAATTGGTTTAGTCTTACTTTTGTTCTTTTTGGCATCTATAGATTTGAATGCTCAATTGAAAGTAGGAATGAATCCAAAAACATTATCCTCCAATATTTATTTTGAAGTAGAATCTATTCAAGGAAGTAAATTTATTGTTACAAAAGATTCTGCTAAAGTAGGCATCGGGACTTCAAATCCAAGTACCAAATTAGAAATAAATAAT
>JBIPPG010000182.1:0-5438 GCA_044368545.1 Chitinophagales bacterium
ATCTATTTAAATTGATAATGAATTTCTTAAATAAAAAAATTGGCGTTTTGGGTGGAGGTCAGCTGGGGCGTATGCTTCAGGAAAAAGCCCTAGAATATGGTGTGAATCTTTATTTCCTAGACCCCGATAAAAATTGTCCATGTAGTATTTTTGCCAAAAATTTTACGGAAGGCAGCTACAAAAACTATCAAGATGTAGTCAATTTTGGAAAAAATTTGGATTGTATTACCATCGAAATAGAGCATGTAAATATTGAAGCGCTGGAATATCTTGAAAATCAAGGCGTAGAAATTATCCCCAATACAAAATCAATAAAAATTATACAGAATAAAGCCCTGCAAAAGCAATTTTATAGGGATAAAAATATACCCAGTTCGCCTTTTCAAATAGTTGATAGTGATGAAATTAGCGATATAGATGCCAATTTTTTTCCTTTCTTTCAAAAATCGCAAAAAGATGGATATGATGGGAAAGGCGTACAATATATAGCGGATAAAAACGACCTCAACAAACAATTAGGTGTTCCATCCATTCTTGAAAAAGCCGTTGCGATTCAAAAAGAATTGGCCATAACGGTGGCGGTAGATAGCTCAAATCAAGTTCGACTTTTTCCAATTTGTGAAATGGTTTTTGATGAAAAATTAAATTTGGTGGATTATTTATTGGTTCCCGCTTCTATTTCTAGTGAACAAGTAGCTACAATCAATAAAATTACAAATGATTTTGTAGCATCAATGAATTCTTGTGGATTGTTTTCCATAGAATTTTTCCTTACAAAAGAGGATGAAATAATTGTAAATGAAGCCGCACCTCGGGCGCATAATTCAGCGCATTATTCAATAGAAGCTTGTAATATTTCCCAATTTGAAGCGCAATTACAGATTTTATTAGGATTGAATTTACCCGAAATTATATTAAAGTCAAACGCTGCTATGATAAACGTAGTTGGCGAATACAATTATTATGGAAAACCACTTATCGAAGGTCATAATTTATTTCAAACCATCGAAAATTTCCATTTTCATCTTTATGGAAAAGAAGAAACTAAGCCGGGCCGAAAAATGGGACACATTACATTATTGCACCACAATATAGACACGCTTAAATCCAATACCAATACCGTAAAATCAGTATTCAAATTGAAAGGAGAGATTTATAATGCGTAATAATTTTTATTATGTTAACTAAAATGTAAAAATAGATAAAATATGAATCATAAAATAGCCATCGTAATGGGAAGCGACAGTGACTTACCTATCATGCAAGAAGCCGCAAAAATTATTCAAGAGTTTGGTGTGGCGTATAAAATAGATATTGTATCGGCACATCGTACCCCCAAGTATATGTTTGATTTTGCTGAAACAGCGCACGAACAATATGATGTAATTATAGCTGGGGCAGGAGGGGCAGCGCATTTGCCGGGAATGATAGCCTCTATTACTACTTTGCCTGTAATAGGTGTCCCCGTAAAATCTTCCAATTCTATAGATGGCTGGGATAGTATTTTGTCCATTCTTCAAATGCCCAATGGAGTTCCTGTAGCTACCGTAGCGCTAAACGCCGCCAAAAATGCAGGAATATTAGCAATAGAAATGCTCGCCATTCACAACCCCGATTTGAGACAAAAACTCCAAGCTTATAAACAAAAAATGCAAGACGAAGTAGCGGAAAAGAGGTTGAAGATATAAATAGATATGAGATATTAGATATGAGATATTAGATTTGAGATATTAGATTTGAGATATTAGATAGCTTGGTTATTATTTGAAAATAAAGCTGGTTTGTTGATTTTTTTAAATTTATATATATGAAAATGAATACGTTAAATTTTGAATCATTAGTTTCTGTTATTGAACAAACGCATATACACCTTTACCGTACATACAATCAATATAGTCCAATCTGCGTTTCTCTTGATTTTACTATTTGATTGTTATTACGGCATTTACCAATCTAATCTTACAAAAATGCTATAAAATATTTTGTAAGAAAGATTTGGTATAACATCATCAGGCAGTGAAGGCTGTAAATGTATCTCTCACCATTAGAAATTGGTTAATAGGATATTATATTGTAGCATTTGAACTAAATGGCGAAGATAGAGCAAAATATGGAGATAATTTATTTAATGAACTTTCCATTAAATTCAAACATATCAAAGGTATTGACAGACGTTCCTTGTATCGTTTTAAAGATTTTTATAAACTTTATCCGCATCTTCAATCCGAAATTATATCTCATACTTCGTTTTTATCTAATAGTTTATATGATATAATAGTGGGGACGGCAACCCCACAATTAATAATTGAGACAAAAGTGAGGACAGAATCCCGACATTTAGAGAACAAGTTTATAATTCCTGCTAATAAAATACTGCAAAACTTATCTTACTCCCATATTGAGCAATTGTTGCAGATTGAAGATGACCTCAAAAGGGGCTGGAAATAATACCGTTTATACAAAAAAATAGCTGCCGCCTCGGTTCGTATCCTTATGAACCGATATGCGACAAATTGAAAAATATAGAAATAAAAAGATAAACCAAAATAGTAATATCAATCTTATCCCCACTTTTTTAGCTACAGAATCCTAATAAATTTTATTTATTGGTAAAAAAACTTACCGTTCAATACCGTTTTTTGACAGTTTGGTAAAAATTAACAAATTTTAAAGTAGCGTCTCTTGATATGTTATTTTTTTTTATATATTTTTGTGCCGTTTTTGAGTGAAAGCAAAATGATGAGAACCTAAATTTTTCAATTTAGTTTTTTTGAGTTGTGTTTTAGTTCAAATACCTACATTATGATGTAGAGGGAAGTTATTAAAAAAAAAGGAATATGAATAAAAAGTACATTATCACAATTTTTGTTATTATATCAATTTGTATGGGGTTGTTTGCAATTAAATTATATGCAAATGATTGTGGAAAATGTACAGGGTCAAACTCTTGCACAGCATGTTCAAATTGTAGTCAATGTAAGCATTGTCATGTAGATGGCGGAGAATGTGGGGTGTGTAAATAATAATTAAAACATATTAAAAAAATATATAAAAATGAATTTAAATAAGTATCTAAATGGGACAGGTTTTGTTCCTTCAAAATCAACATTAGAACATTGGGCATTTTTACCCCAAGTTAATAGTAGTGAAAGGATTCCTTCTATATTAGGGGATATTAAAAGTTTAAACGTTCCAATATTTATGGTTTTTCTATTAATTGTATTAGAAATAATAAATATGTACGTTTTAAATGAACAAGGTCTTTTTATTATTGGATTATTAGTAATAATGATTATTGAATTCTTTATTGCGTTTATACCATATTTAAAAATTAAATTAAATCTTGTTCCAAGTATTTCACTGAATCAAATTTTCATTAAACAAATGAAAATTAAAGAAGATATGAATAATGGAAATAACGATAACGTAATGCAACAAAGATTAAGAAATGAAATTCAAAATGAAGAGAAAAAATTGAGAAATGGGAAAATAATATCAGTTTTCACCTTTTTCATAATTTGTATTGCAACTTTTGCTAAAATTTTCCTTGTTTACGATGCACTTGGAGATTCAATGTTGATAGATTTAGGTGGTAGAGTTTCATTAGGTGTTGCTTTAATTAGCTTGATTGTTCATATTGCATATACAAAAGATGTTATAACTTATTATTTTTTTAGAAAAAGTTTTTTGAAAGAATTTAATGATTTTATGACAATTGGACTACACAAAGCAGCATCTTATCAAGTTACGCCAATTCAATTTTCTGGATTGTTTAAATTTGCTAAATCAGAAGATAATATCATTGGTAAAGAAGCTACTCAAAATGAAATTGATGAAAATAATTTTATTGAATTAAAAGATAATTCATTAACTAGAAAAGTTTCAATAAATAATGCGACTAAAAATTATGAAATGAATATTTATTATAGAGGTATTATTACAGACAAAGATATAAACAATCTTGTTAATACTCAAAATGAAAATAAAGAAAATTTAAGAGCACTTCTAAAAGAAATTCAATTTTAAAAAAATGAAAAATAATATATATATTTTATTCTTATCATTAATATTGACAATTTTATCTTGTAATGATAAACCTCAGAAAAGAGTAAAACTTGAAATATTATGTGATAAACTTAATGATGAAGAGTTAAATGAATTAAAAGAATTAATTACCCCTATTGAAATAAACGACACATGCGTTGTTTTTAATCCTATAATTTTCAAAAGATTAGATCGTAATGATAATAAAAAACTTAGCTATTTAGAGAGTAAAAAATTAAATTTTGAGAAAATAAGTGCCGTTAAAACTTCTTTAAATAACAATTTTAAAAATGATATTATTGAATATTTAAAATCAGAAATGAAAAATGATTATAATATTGAGTTAATTACTAGTCAATATAAAAATAATGGAGAGTTTTTTTCATATAATAAAGATTCTGAAGAAAACGAAGTTTATAATGAAGTTGATAAATTAAAAAATTCAATAAACACAATACTTTTTAAAAAAAATATTAATAAAATCATTATAGCTTATAATATCACATATAATGTTAACAGTAAACCAATAGAAGTAGTTGATACACCTATTGTGAAAAAGCCAACGCCTCCTTCAGTAGACCCTAGATCTTTATTACCTAAAGTTAATCCAGTTTCAGATGGCTGTAATCAAAAGTTATCTGCAACAGATGTGCAAGATTTTATATCTAAATTATCTAACGTTAATTATTTATTAACCTGTAGAGAAGAATTAAGAGATAAATACATTGGAAGATTTTTTAACAATGGAGCTAAAGTATATATCTTGAATAATAATGGAGATAAAATAGATAATTATTCAGTTAAGTCATTTTGTCAAAAATTAATAACAACACATAAATATTACGAAGTAGTAGAAAGTGAAGATAATAATGGTAAAATAACAATTATAAATTTAAGAACAAGATGAAAATATTTATTCTTTTAGTTTTTTTACCTTTTATTTCATATTCACAAATTGATGAAATTGATAAACAAATTCAAGAACTTCAAAGAAGAAAAGACAGTATAAATAAAGCTAAAATTTTCATTAAAAATAATAATGAAATAAATAAAAATGAAGTAGAAAATTATGGTATTAGGCTTCTAAAAGATTTCAGTAATTATTTAAGTGTTATTGCTGATAAAAAAAACCCTATTCAAAGAAGAAACAATAATATTGATGCAGCATTAGAGTTGTTTATAAATGATTCAACACTTGTCGAGGTTACTAAAATTAATTCAAATAATATTAAAGGACCTACGAGAACAATTAAAAAATATTTATATAATTTAAGAGATTTAAAATATAGATCAGTAGAAGTTATATGGAGTGATTTTGCTCTTTCAAAAGAATTAAAAAAAGGACAAGATGGACGATACTATGGTGTCGCCAAGATTTGTCAAAGATTTAATGC
>JBIPPG010000116.1:0-7471 GCA_044368545.1 Chitinophagales bacterium
TGGCTAAACTTATAAATTCATTTATTTCGCTGTCTGTAAATAAATTATATTGTTTTAAGTAGTCAACTATTGATTTTTTTTCGAACATTTATTTTAATCGTCGTTTTTGTTAAAATTACTGCCAACGCACAAATTTACGCATTTCGTGAATATGTAATATAAATATTTCGTGAATCCATTTATTGAAAATCACTTATTGTGCTGATAATAAACATTTTATCAATTTATTTTTTTTGGATTAACGAAAGATATACGGTATTACTCCAGTTCATAAGGATTCAACTTGGGGGAAATGGTTGGCTCGTTGAGCCCAACGTCCTACGAAGCAAAATATGAATTCCTTTTAACTAAAATTAGAGAGATGAATAAACCCTAGCTGTTAGCGGTAGTGCATTTTATTTAGTTTTTCCATTTCCATATTTCAAGACCATTTTCAGAAAGTTTTTTAGAACGATTTTTAATTTCTTCTATATCCCATTTTGTCAATTTACTTTCTTTCAAATCTCTTGATAACGCAGAAACTTCTGTATAAAGATTGATTTTTTCTTCAAATGGTTTTTGTCCAAACGTGCTATTTGCTGGGCTACTATTTAGAAGCAAATTACCAACTGTGTTAATTTCAATTTTTAGATTTGGATTTTCTGCATCATCTTTTAGATATATTTTCCAATGTTCATTTAAAGTTTGTGGCAAAATATGTTCAATTGTATTAATGGTTGAATAATCTGGATACTCATTATAGTCTTGCAAATATTTGTCTAATTCTTGTAGTATATGTCTTGCAAAGTTTAACTCTCTTTGATTATAAAGTTCTTTTGTTAAAAATGAATCTTCAAACTCTTGGTTTGAAACCCACAATCCTTCGGTTTGAAATTTTTTTTCAATTGCTCTTGGTTTGTCAGGTTCATTGATTATTTCATTTAGTAAAGAAGGGAAAAAAGTATCAAATTTTGTAACACGTCTATTTGCAAATTTACTTCTAACTAATAATACATAGGTTTCTTGTAATAGTTCTATTGTGTCTGTATCAGTTAAATTATTCAGTTCAAAACTCTTTAATACACTCATTAGAAATGGTGTAATAGAAGTCATATTTGTTTGTGAAATATTATAAAGTAAATTTTTAATTCTTGCGTCCTTATGAGGAAATTTCAATGGTTGCTTTATGTTGTTATAATATTTTGCATTTTCTAAAATATCGTTAAGTGTTACAATTGCTTTGTCTTTTGTGATTTTCTTATTTCTATTTTTAAAATGAACATACATTCTTCTTCCTTGTCCAATTCTTTTTTTCTCTCCAATAGAAAACAGGTTTATTAAATAATCTTCAAAATTATTTTCTCCAACTTCCTTTCTTGCTTTGAGCCAAAAATCATTATGAAGTTTCTCGTGTTCATTAGTTGTATCGTTTAATATTGGTTTGAATATGTAATTACATAACAGTTCAGAAGCGGTCAAAGGCATTCCTGCATCATTTAAACTTTCAAAAATTGCTTGTGCATCATCTTTTTTTTCGTCCAATGGAATCCAAACTATTGTAAGAGATTTTGTAATTACTTGAAATAATTGCCAAAGGTCTTGTACATTATAGTTTTTTGTTTTTTTGTCAAAGAACTTTACAAATTGGTCAATTTTATTTGTGTCAGGGAAATATAATAGTTGGTCTTCTGCCAAATAAGGACTACTTGGATTTTCAAGAAAAACAGTTTTAAATGTTGGGTATCTGTCGCCTTTGCTACTGAATACTTTTAGCTTTAAATAGTCGTCTCCACCATTAACATTGTTGCTTAATAATTTGTCTATTTCTGCACAATAGTTTTGTGCTTCTGACGATAAATGACTCAATCCATTTAAGGATTTTTTAATTAGTCCTAAAAGTAAATATATTGTTGTAATTCTTTGTTGTCCGTCAATAATTAAATATCTTTTTAAGTTTGGGTGAGGTGCATTACTTTTTTCCAAAACTACAACAGGGCCAAAAAAATGTTCTTCATCTTCAAAATTATTGTTTTCCAACGCAGGTAAAATTTCTTCGTAAATGTCATCGAAAAGTTTATCCCATTGTTTTTTTTCCCAAGCATAACCACGTTGGAAAAAAGGAATTTCATACCTTACATTTGTATCAAAAATGTCTTTAAATCTTCTGCTAATTATTTTTTGTTCTTCCGCCATATTTTATTAATGTTTCTTTTCTGTGTAGGGTTTCGTTGCATTACCGCTAACGCACAAATTTACGCATTTCGTGAATATATAACATTAAAATTTCGTGAATCCATTTATTGAAAATCACTTATTGTGCTGATAATAAATATTTTATCAATTTATTTTTTTTGGATTAGCGAAAGATAAACGGTATATCTCCAGTTCATAAGGGGTCAACAAGGGTTATCATTGTTGGGTCGATGAGCCCAACGTCCTGCGAAGCAAAATATGAATTCCTTTTAACTAAATTTAGAGAGATGAATAAACCCTAGGTGTTAGCGGTAGTTTTTTTCACCTTTCCAAATAATATTTTCTAAAATATTTTGTTTATCGTCACTCGTATATTTTTCTTTAAAATCACTAATGTATTCATCAAAACTGATTTTATCGCAAGGTTGATAGTATTTGTCTAACAGTAGCATATCAAAGTCAAAATTGTATTTACTGTCACTAATTATGTCAAATAAGTCAGTCGAAGGATAATAAATATTTTCTTTGTCTGCTAGCATACCGTCTTTTAGTAGTGGATAGATTTCATCTATAGTCTTGTTTCCAGCCAAAACACAGCTACAGTCGGCATAATGAAACTTTAAACCAAATGCACTTGGAAACTTTGCTACAAATTCTTCATACAGATTTGACTTCAAGAGATAATTACTTCCTCCAAGCCCCAAATATTCTGAACCAATTTGGGTCATAAGTGACTTGTTTATTATTTCTACTGTATCAACTTGTAGTTCTGTTTGTTTTAAAATAAAGTCCTTGAAATCTTGCACTAACTCTTCGTCCGATTTACTTGAAAGAACGATACTTCTTAAACTTTTTGCTTGTTTTGAAGAATTGTCAAGTCCAAGTTTACCTAGAAAATATTTTATTGCCATTTGTCAATCGTGTTAGTTTTTTCTAAATTACCGCTAACGCACAAATTTACGCATTTCGTGAATATATAATATAAATATTTCGTGAATCCATTTATTGAAAATCACTTATTTTGCTGATAATAAACATTTTATCAATTTATTTTTTTTGGATTAGCGAAAGATATACGGTATTACTCCTGTTCATAAGGGTTCTATAGGGGGTATCATTATTGGCTCGTTGAGCCCAACGAACCCCTAGCTGTTGTGCGTAGGTTTTCTATTGGAAGTCAATGTCGATACCGTCATATTTTGCAATTAATTCGGGCAAAGTCATAGTTTCAATTTCTAATTCTTTGCAAATCGCAGGTATCTTTTTGAAAAGTTTGTTGTCGTTACTATTTTCAGTTTCTTCTGTTACTATAATTACCTGCTCACCTTTATTTTTTAAATTCAAGGATAAGATTACTTGTTTCATATCAGCACTTTCAATGAATGAGCTTTTTTGATTTTCAAACTCTACGTCTGTAATCTTTCTTCTAATTGGTGCGTTCACGAATACAGTATTCAACTGGTGAAAGAACTGTCTTGTATTTGGAACAAGTAAACTGTCAGTTTTATAAGGAACTTTTGAAGCCTTCAAAAAAGCTTTGTCGGTTAAATACGGTAGTTTGGAAAGAACAAGTCCTTTTGAATTGTATGTACATTCTTCAAGAACCTTATCAATTATTATAATGTCCCCGTTCTCAATTTTTGATTTAATGAATTGAAATAGAACGGATTTTTTGTCAAATGGCAAGTAGTAGCGAACCAACGACAAGAGTGAGTTTGTGTCGATTACTACTTTCATTGCAAATACTTTTCTAGTTTTTCAGGTGAAATATTCAGAGTCTTACAAACATCATATTCGTTTATTACTCCTTCATAGAAAGCTGTCTGAATGGTTGAAATGAGCAATGGCGAATTAATTGGCTTTGGTGTTGAGCCACCTTTTTGAATACCTTGCAATTTATCAAGCTCTCTTTGTTTCTTTTCTTCTTCTTGACGCAATCTGTATTGTTCGTCAAAGTCTGCTTTTATTGTGTTGTAGTTGTTTTGAGAAATTTTTCTCTGAAATAGCAGTTTTGTAAAAAGTGCAATCTGACTTAAATGTGTATGCTTTGAAATGCTTTCAATCAGTTCAAAGTGATAGTCGTTTGTTCCATCAGCTTTGTCAATTTGTTCAAATGTTTTATTGTATTCTCCTGCTAAGAAATAGTATGCAAAGTCATTGCACCATCTTTCTATGGCTGAAAGTTTGTTATTTCCGAAGTTTAAAATGTCAAGTTCTTCAATTTCTTCTTCGTTAAGCAAGTAGTGTCCTAACTCGTGTATAAGAGTGAAAATCTCTCTTCTGAAAGATGACTGTTGTCGCTTAAGAACAATTACATTTGGTACAAGAAAAAAGCCGTCAATATTTGCTTTTTCTTTTTTATTCCAAGTTTCTACAAACTCGAAAACCAAAATATTTTTTTCGGCAAATTTTGAAATCAATGCTCGTAGAAACTCTTTTGGAATCGGGTTAAAATCAGGGTATAACTCTTTACGGATTTTAGTTGCGACAACTTTGGGGTCGTCTTGCACTGAAAAGACTGGCAAAGACCTGTCAATATTTATCTCAGCTAATTTTGAAATCGCTGAAAGAGATATTTTAAATTCTTCAAATTGGTTTACAATTTTCTTTGCACCAATATTAAGTTCTGTCCCAAACTTATTTTTTCTAAAGAAAATGCTAGCATCTTTTGAAACTTCGGGAGATTTAGGGTCTAAATAATAGTGAAGTCCTTTATTAAAAATCTTGTCTATCCGTTTTAAGTGACTAACGTTTATCTCGTTAGATAAAATGTCCTCTTTGGTTAATGGTTTCTTAAGTCCTTCACTTACAGACAATAGCAAGTCTTCTGCTGTCATTTTGTACAATGTCAGCAGGTATTTAAGTCTTGATATGTTCTGTTCTACTTTCAAGAATTCTTTGTTTATTAGTTCGGCAAATTTACAATTTTAAACGGTTCTTTTGTCGGTTTGGGTGTCTTTCTAAACTTACGCACAAAGCACAAATTTACGCATTTCGTGAATATATAATATAAATATTTCGTGAATCCATTTGTTGAAAATCGCTTATTGTGCTGATAATAAACATTTTATCAATTTATTTTTTTTGGATTAGCGAAAGATAAACGGTTTGTAAATTAGTAATAGGTCTATAAAAATGACCTAACTCAAAACTTCACATACTGATTGACTTCAATTTTTGCTTTGATGTCAAACATAAGCTGGTATAGTCCAAAAAAAGTACGATTGACATAGATAAAATGTCTTGAACCTCTGTTGCCGTTCATTTTTCGGAGGGTTTTGTCTTGCGTAAATTTTTGACTCATATTAGCCACACTGTTATAAAAAGTAGCATCCGAAAAATCAAAAAAATCGGCATGAACAGGTTGCGTAAAAATAGTGAGAAGCTCGTGAAACAAATCGGTGAAAAAAGTGATTTCTTTGGCGCTATCGGTAGGTTTGAGGATTTCCAATTCCGTTAGCTTTTCTTTAAATTTTTGAGGATTTTTCAGCGTTTCGGGTGCCGAAACTTCAAAATAAGGTACATAAAAATCCATAGGAATCTCTTTGATACATCCAAAATCTATGGCTGCCAAATTTTCTTGATCATCTACTAAAAAATTGCCTGGATGTGGATCGGCATGAAATCTTTTAAGTTTATGGATTTGATACATATAAAAATTCCATAAAGCTTGTCCTATTTTGTCTCTAACGGCTTGGCTGGGATTAGTTGCTAAAAATTCGGATAAATGCAGCCCTTCCATCCAGTCCATCGTTATGATTTTATGACATGAATATTCGGGATAATATTTAGGGAACATAAGATTGGGAATGGATTTACAATCCTCTTGCATAGCATTGCTGCGTTCCAGTTCAAGGATATAATCGGTCTCTTCGGTCAATTTCTCTTCTACTTCATCAAAATATTCGTCCGAAGTTCCTTGAAGATTAAACATGCGTATTGCTATAGGTTTTACAATAGCAATATCGCTTTTGATACTGTCTCGCACGCCCGGATACTGAATTTTTACGGCTAATTTTTTGTCGCCAATGGATGCGCTATGAACTTGTCCAATACTTGCTGCATTGATAGAATTGCTGGAAAAGGTATCAAAGATTTCTTCGGGGTATTTCTCAAAATAGGTTTTGAATGTTTTGCGAACCAATGGCGCAGATAAAGGCGGTACAGAAAATTGTGATAATGAAAATTTTTCTACATACTGCATAGGCAGGAGATTTTTTTCCATACTCAGCATTTGGGCTACTTTCAAGGCGCTTCCTTTCAATTCCTTAAGACTATCATAGATATCTTCTGCATTGTTTTTGTGCAGATTTTCTTGAGCATTTTCAGGATTTGTCAGCTTTTCGCCATAATATTTGATATAGTTTCCTCCAATTTTTACTCCCGTGGTCAGTAGTTTGGCTACTCGTTCAACTTTTTGGGTAGGAATTGAATCTATTTTTTTCATCTGTTTGTTTAATTTATAGTTAGATACAATTCAAATAATTGCTTCGAATTTTATAATAAAAGAATAGGGGATAGTCGCGAATTATTTCGCCTTCATCCCTTCTTTCCATACAAATTTGCCTAAATCTAGCAAACTGCCCAGAGGACTATGATATACAAGGTCGAAACTCGCTTTGATCGATTTTTCTACAAAGGCATCGGTTTTTTCAAAATTAGCCGAAGTGTCTTGAATCCAGAAAGATAAAACGCTCATCATTTGAAGCCAAGCGCCATTGTGAATGATTTTCAACTGCGCTTCTTGAGCTTTTTCAATCTCTGTCTGATATGGAGCGGTCAATATAGGCTCAACAAATGTGATGAAATGATTGCGGAGTGATTTTAATTTTTCCATTTTCCCAAAATCCATTCCTTTTTTGTCCAATAAATAAAGGATGAAACTTCTATTGGCTTTCCCTATTTCTAAAAAGGTAAAGTAATAAGTTGAAAGTTTTTGTTCGGGAAGATAATTTTCAAAATCGGGTGCTTTTTCCATCAATTCTAAAGTATGAAGATGCATATCGGTCAAAAATTGAGACTCAATTTGTTCAAACGAACTGAAGAATTGATAAAACTCACTCTCGTTGATTCCCAACGATTTAGCAAAATGATAAATGCTTTGTGGCTTTACGCCATGAGTTAGAACAAAATCAATGTATTGTTCCATAATATGTGACGAAGACAAATTGCTTTTTTTTGCCATAATTCTTTTTTTAGTTATTCAAAAATATAACCTTTAAAATCGATATATAGTTTCAATTTTTTGAGTTTATTTAACTTATTGAACTATGTTAAGTTTGAAATATTTTCTTCTAAT
>JBIPPG010000117.1:0-7394 GCA_044368545.1 Chitinophagales bacterium
TTTTCTGGATAGGTTGTATATATTTGTTATATCTATTTGGAATCCAATTCCCTCATAAAATTATAAAATTATTGAAATTAAATACACAATTTGAGGAAGATAGATTTCAACTAGATTTGAATCAAAAAAGTGTTGTTAAAGCAGCAATAATTATTATTGCAGGATTGCTTTTTATGAATAATTTCGTATTGATGATACAAGAAATTATACTTTTTTCCCAACAAGAAGTTTATGATATCAAAAACTATCCTCAGTCTATGAATATTGCTACAAGTATTATCAAAAACATTTTTGCTTATTTTTTGATTTTCAATAGTACCAAAATTGCGGATTATATTCTCAAAAATGAAGAAGAATAACCCCCTAATTAAATTTATCTAAATTCTGTGTATCGTTATTGCAATGCTCGCATACCGTTACGAGTGTATCCGCACGTTGAAAATATTTCATCGTATATCCACACGTAGAGCAAGAAGGCGTATGAGCATCCATCTCGTATCGTGCATTTTCTGTGTCAAAAATCTCTTTTTTTGTCCACGATTTTTCTACACCAAATAGGGATAAAACCGAGCTCAGTAGTGTTGTTCGTAGGTTCATAATGCCGCTATACCACGCACTATTTTCAATTTTTTGATAGGGAAATCTACAAATTGCATACATTGTTTGAAGAAAATAATCTTTTGGATAGGTGTACGGAAGCCCAAACATCTTAGGTTTGGAAGTATAAAAAGAAAGCGGCTTTAAATTTGGCAAAAATCCTGTCCCAAAAATCCAATCCCAAATAGCAAGTTTAGTCGAATAATTTTTATAAAAAACCTCTTCATGATTGGCGTGATGCCATTGGTGCATTTCGGGGCCGTTGATGATGTATTGAAGTTTTCCACTATTTACATTTATATTAGCGTGAATCCACATACCCCATAGCGCGTCTATCATAGCTTTGATAGGATAGACAAAAGCAGCCGTTTTGGCATCTAACAAAAAGAAAATGGGCAAAAATTCAATCGTTTGATTGATAAGTATTTCCAAAAAATGACTTCTACTTCCCGCCAAAAAATCGACTTCTCTCACGCTATGATGCCCTTCATGTGTTCGCCATAGCCATTTATTATTGTGCTGGAGTCTATGAAACCAATAAATATAAAAGTCATGCGTCACGAAAAAGAAAAAAATCAATAATCCAAAATTCCAATGACTCAAAATGCCCGTATCGCCCAGTCCCAGTTTAATTTTTAGCGGTAAAATTATACTCCCAAATATGATCATTTCCATTATCTTGCTTTGGATAATGGTGTACCATACCAAATCCATCCAAAAACCTCTTCTAAACAGTTTTACGTGGCTTGTATAAGGTCTTATTCGTTCCAGAATTATCATAAAAATAGCCCAAATAGGAATGATAATGCCAATCGTTTGCATCATTTTTTCCGGGCCCATAGTCTCAAGAAATGAAGGAATCTGAAGAATCATCTTTTAATTATTTTGGATTTGTCATTAAGATAAATTTGCGTTCTACGCCATTAAATTCATTTTTAACCGCTTGATCTTTAGAGTTGACAAGCGTCAATTTCAGTGTATGTTCGCCCATTGCTAATCCTTCCAATAATAGGGGAGCCCATACATCGGTATAAAATGTGTGCGTTTGGTCTAGTTCTACTTTTACACGATAGCTGCCTTTTTTGAGTGTGCAGTTTACAAGATAAAAATCGATCATTATTTTCTCGGCATCTTTATCTACATAAGTGCCTTTGGGTCTACTAAAAAAAAGGTATGGTGCCGTCAAGTCATATACTTTGGTTGGCTTACCCACGTGGAATGCTTTTAATTGATAGGCACTTTTGTGTTTGAGGCTTTGATGATGCGAACGACTCAAAAATGCAAGCATCAAATGACTTCCGGAGGCTTCAGTCCATTTATTATAATTTTCATACAACGCCGTGTAAGGTTTATTATCTACGATGAAATGAATATGTTGCCCATCCTTGCTATTGGCACACATTCCAGTCAAATTATTATTGGAACTCGCTTTTAGGGTATAATTTTTTACATCAAAAGTCGCCAACATTTCTTGAGTGCCTTTCTTGTTTTTCAAGACATTGCATTTCAGTCGAGCATCCTTATATTCATCGCTTTCTTTTACTGTAGAAACACGAAGGCTGTCTTTTTCATACAACACCGTTTGTCCATAGCTGTTCAAACCTAAAAATAAAGCAAAAAATAAAATAATTTTATTCATATTCAATTATTTATAGATTAATTAGCCACTTGTTTTTGACTATTCATAATAGATATTTCTCTCGCCAAATTTTGAGCAATACTCAAAAATGCATCTTGAAGTTCGGTCTCATTTTCACCCAATTCCGTGCCGTTATCAGCACTTTCACGCAATTTTTCTTTCAAGGGAACTTCGCCCAAAAAAGGAACTTCGTACTCCGCAGCCAATGCTTTAGCACCGCCTTGCCCAAAGATATAATATTTCTTTTCGGGCATATCTTGTGGCACAAAATACGCCATATTTTCTACCACCCCAGCCACAGGAATATCTACGCCTTGTACACGATACATAGACAACGCTTTGCGCGCATCGCTTATCGCTACTTGCTGTGGAGTCGATACAATAATACTACAAGTCACTTTCATCGTCTGAGCTATCGTCAATTGCACATCGCCTGTTCCTGGAGGCATATCCAATATCAAATAATCCAAATCGCCCCAAATCACATCGTTTACAAATTGCTTCAATGCCGATGTCACCATAGGGCCACGCCATACTATCGCTTGGCGTTCATCTACCAAAAATCCAATGGATAATACTTTCAAATTAGTATTATACTCAATAGGCAAAATATACATTTTTCCTTTGATGTCGCGCACCGAAGGCTTTTGATTTTTGAGCCCCAACATAATAGGAATCGATGGGCCATGAATATCCGCATCCATAAGTCCCACTTTTGCACCCATTTTGCTCAATGCCAGCGCCAACTGAACCGAAACCGTAGATTTTCCCACGCCTCCTTTTCCGCTCGATACGCATATTATATTTTTCACATTGGGAAGTATATTGATAGCACTATTTCTATTGCTCGACACATCCGATGTCATATTAATAGACACTTCTATATCATTTCCCAAATCCTCTTTCAATGCCGCCACACAATTATTATGAATCAATTCTTTGAGTGGACACGCAGGCGTGGTCAATTTGATATCAAATGAAATATGATTACCCTCAATTTTAATGTTTTCTATCATTTTCAAGGTCACCAAATCCTGCTTTAGATCGGGTTCTTGAACTTTGCTCAACGCTTGTAAAACTTGATTTTCGGTCATTTTAAATTACTTTTTCTTAATGAAATAAGACGATAAATTATACTACAAAGGTACAAACAAAAATTTAATTCATTTTGTTCGCAATCATTATTTTCCACCAACTTTATTAATTTAAAGGAGCAAAAAGAGCAGGTCTTTTATATAATTTTAGCCGGCTATTCGCTTGTAGTGCGCCGTCTGGAGTTGCACGTGGTGCTATGGCTGTGCGTGTTCTTCCGCCCAAAGGCTCCAGAATCCTCCAGCCCATCACCACGGCACTCGCAGCCCACGCCCTATCACTTCTATCCGGGCTATTTATATCGTGCAGATATTTAAAAATGATAGTAATTAATAATCCCAATTATTTTGTGAACCTTTGTGCCTTCTTCGTGTCTTTTGTGTATAGCTTTTTCAACTTGTTTTTTTTCAAAAACCCCACTAAAGTTAAATCGTAATCATTAATTTCTACAATTCTACCATCAAACATAAAAATCCAAGATACATATTATACTTGATTTGAATTAACATAAATTTTCGCCATAACTAGAATAATACCAAAAAGAGTATATAAAAATTTTGTGAACCTTTGTGCCTTCTTCGTGTCTTTTGTGTATAGTTTTTTCAACTTGTTTTTTTCAAAAACTCCAATAAAGTTAAATCGTTGTTATTAATCGAAAAAAAACTATCATCAGATTTAAATCATTTAACATTCAAATCACTAATCACCAATCACTAAAATTCAATCAAATTTCTCAAATCTCAAATCTATTATCTCAAATCTCAATAATTAAATAATCTAAATTAATCTCAATATAATTATATTTGCATAATAAATTTTAAAAAAATGGGACCGGCAAAAACAGATTTTTTTTACTCTGAAGCAAATCAACCACATCCAGGTAGAGCCAAAGCAATGCTCGCAAAATATCCTGAAATTCGCAAATTATTTGGTGCAGAACCACGTACTATGTATGTGATACTTTCTATTTTGTTTTTCCAAACAACCTTAGCTGCCGTAATGGGTATGGCTGGATTTAAGGAATATTGGTGGTTGGCTATGTTGGTAGCTTACTTTTTTGGTGCATTTTTCAATCATTCTACCTTTGTCATCATTCACGAATGTTCGCACAATGCCGTTTTTACTTCTAAAATCTGGAATCGTTTTGCAGCTTGTTTAGTGGATTTAGTAAGTATTTTTCCATCTGCCGAAGGATTCAAAGTTTATCATATACGTCATCAAGCACATCAAGGAGATTATGAATTTGATGCGGATTTACCTTATTACAAAGAAGCCCGTTTTGTCAAAAACAATCCTTTTTTCAAAGCATTGTGGTTGTTCTTTTTCCCAATTGTACAAGGTTCAAGACCGTTTAGATTGAAAAAAATCAAAATGTGGAATAGCTGGGTTATTATCAATACTATTTTTAATGTTGCTTTTGCAGTTTTTATGTGGCAAACATTTGGTATCAACTCTGTGTTCTATTTATTTATGAGTTTTGCTTTTTCTATTGGACTACATCCATTAGGAGCTCGTTGGATACAAGAACATTATACACCAGAAGGTAATCCACAAGAATCTTTCAATTACAAAGGCAGTTTGAATATCCCAAGTTTGTATGTAGGACTTCACAATGAGCATCACGATTTTCCAAATATTCCTTGGAGTCGTTTGCCAGAATTGGAGAAAATTGCACCTGATTTTTATTCTACATTGGAGTATCACCCATCTTGGTTCCGTTTGTTCTTCAATTTCTTATTTCAAGACCGTTATGATTTATTTTCAAGAGTATTGAGAAGCAAAGAAGGAAAAGAATCGGTTGATTCTCAATTTATGGAGCGAAATGAGATGGTACTTTCAAAAGTAGCTGCAGAACAAGGATAAATTTTTTTTGAAACAAAAATCATAAAACATGTTTTCAATTTCATCTATAGCATTTATATTATTATTGGGGGGAGTGTCTTTTGTAGCGTTCAAAAGATTTAGAAGAATTTATTTGAATATTCAACTCGGAAGTGCTTGGACGCCCACAAATTCAGCATCGGATAGATTGAAAAATATGGTATTAATTGCCTTGGGACAAAAGAAAATGTTCAGTCGTCCTATTCCTGCTATATTTCACTTTTTTATATATTTGGCATTTATTTTTACGCAAATAGAACTTCTGGAAATAATCATTGATGGTATTTTCAATACGCATCGTTTTATGGGACATGTATTCCAGAATCTAAATATTGAGTTTTTGTATATTGGGTTGATTAATTTTATCGAAATATTGTCTTTATTGGCATTGATAGCTACTTTCGTATTTCTTTCAAGAAGAAATCTATTAAAATTGCCTCGTTTTACAATGTCCGAGCTCAAAGGCTGGCCTACAAAAGACGCCAATATCATCTTGATCGGTGAAATTTTCTTAGTTTTTTGTATTTTCTTGATGAATAGCGCCGATGAAACCAATACGGGTCAGTATTTCTTGAGTAGCAAGCTATCTTTTTTATTTGCCAATACCGATGAATTAACCAAAATATTCCTTTCAAAATTAGGTTGGTGGGGACACGTAATCGGTATTTTTGGATTTATTGTTTATTTACCATTTTCCAAGCATTTGCATATCATGCTCGCATTTCCCAATGCATATTATAGCATCGATAATCCAAAAGGATATATAGCCTATATGCCCGAGATTCACAATGAAATCATAGGTATGATGGAGCCAGAAAAAGCTACCAATACCTCAGCCGATGAAATCAAATTTGGCGCAAAAGATGTCATGGATTTGAAGTGGAAAAATCTATTGGATGCTTATTCTTGTACCGAATGTGGACGATGTTCTTCCGCTTGTCCAGCCAATATGACGGGAAAATTACTTTCTCCAAGAAAAATTATGATGGATACAAGGGATCGTTTGGAAGAAGTGGGCAAAAATATAGAAAAAAATGGCAGTTTTGTTGACGATGGCAAAAAATTATTGCACGATTATATTTCGGTAGAAGAGTTGCGTGGCTGTACTACCTGCAATGCCTGTGTAGAAGAATGTCCAGTCAACATATCGCCTTTGGACATTATTGTTCAGCTTAGAAGAAATCTAATCATGGAAGAAAGCAATTCGCCTCAAGAATGGAATGGCATGTTTGGAAATATTGAAAATAATGGCGCCCCTTGGAAGTTTTCACCGTCGGATAGAGGCAATTGGGCTGTAAATTAATCAAAAACAGAAGAATTATGATACAAGTAAAAACAATGGCTGATTATTTAGCACAAGGAGAAAGCCCCGAAATTTTGTTTTGGGTGGGATGTGCTGGTAGTTTTGATGATAGAGCCAAAAGAATTACAAAAAGTTTTGCAGAAATATTGACAAAAGTAGGTATGAAATTTGCTATTTTGGGTTCAGAAGAATCTTGTACTGGCGATCCAGCCAAGCGTGCAGGGAATGAATTCCTATTTCAAATGATGGCCTATCAAAATATTCAAGTATTGAATGGCTATGAAGTAAAAAAAATTGTAACAACTTGTCCGCATTGTTTCAATACCTTGAAAAATGAATATCCTGAGCTTGGAGGAACGTACGAGGTAATTCATCATACCGAATTGCTTCAGAATTTGATAGATGAAGGAAAAATAAAAATTCAAGATGCCTCCGAATTTAAAGGAAAGCGTATAACGTATCATGATTCTTGCTATTTAGGCAGAGCCAATGGCATTTATGAAGCACCTAGAAAAGTTTTGGAAGCCTTGGATATGGATTTGTACGAAATGAAGCGAAGCAAAAAGAATGGACTATGCTGTGGTGCAGGTGGCGCACAAATGTTCAAAGAAGAAGAAAATGGAAAAGATCGAATTAATATAGAACGAACCAACGAGGCATTGGCGCAGAATCCTGATATTATTGTAGCTAATTGTCCTTTTTGTACAACGATGTTGCAAGACGGTGTCAAATCTGCCGAAAAGCAAGATGACGTTCAAGTTCTAGATATCGTAGAATTGTTAAACGCAAGTATCTAGTTTAATAATAAACACATAAATGCAGTACTTTCACAAGTGCTGCATTTTTTTTATATAAATAAATCAAATAAATTATAAATCAAAT
>JBIPPG010000118.1:0-7371 GCA_044368545.1 Chitinophagales bacterium
AGTCATCTACTTCGTTGCAAACTACTCGTAGTATTCATATACGACTTCATAGTATGCGCCTAGTATCTAACCAATTTCTGAGTTAAACAGCAAGCCCTAAATAATTTCTTTTAAACCAATTCCGCTGTCATATACAACAAAGGCTCTACTTGAAGCAATCGTACTTTTTGTATCGTATTTTTTAATGATTCTTGAAATGGAATTCGTACTCGAATATAATTTTGAGTATATCCATTGATAAAACCATTATCATTTTCATGTTCAAAAAGCACATCAGCGGTTTCACCTACGTGTTTTTCGTAGAATTTTCGCTTATGTTTATCGGATAAAGTACGAAACTGTTTGTTTCTATCTCTTCTTATTTCTATAGGAATTACAATATCGGACTTTACGGCTCGCGTATTATCTCTTTCGGAATATGTAAATACGTGTAAATAAGACACATCCAATTGATTGACAAATTGATAACTTTCCAAAAATGCCGCATCATCCTCTTCGGGAAATCCTACGATGACATCGACACCAATGCCTGCATGTGGTATTTTTTCACGAATATAAGCTATTTTTTCACGATAAAAAGCACTGTCATATTTTCGGTGCATTTCTTTCAAAATGCTATCCGAGCCACTTTGAAGCGGAATATGAAAATGAGGCATCAACTTATGGCTTGAAGCTACTAAATCTATAATTTCATTGGTTAAAAGATTGGGTTCTATAGAAGAAACTCTAATTCTAACGCCATCTTGCTCCTTTTCTATTTCTTTTAATAAATCAAAAAAAGTCTCTTCGGTTCTTATTTTACCATCTTCATTTTTCCCAAAATCTCCTGTATTCACGCCAGTGAGAACTATTTCTTTGACGCCTGTAGCTACTGCGTTTCTATAAATTTTCATCGTAGCTTCTACCGATTGGCTTCGGCTTCGTCCTCTAGCCAATGGAATGGTGCAAAATGTACAAAAATAGTCGCAACCATCTTGAATTTTCAAAAAAGTTCGCGTTCTATCGCCCGATGAATATGTAGGTACAAATTCATTGATTTCTTTAATATCTTCGGCAAATACTTTTTGGACTTGCGAATCTATTGTTTCCAAATGATCCACCAATTTAAATTTATCCGAAGCCCCTAAAACCAAATCTACACCTTCAATAGAAGCAATTTCGGTAGGTTTAAGTTGCGCATAGCATCCAATAATGATAACTTTGGATTCAGGAGATTTTCGTTTGATTTGACGCACTAGAAATCGGCATTCTTTATCGGCATTTTCGGTAACACTACAGGTATTAATCACATAAAAATCAGCAATTTCAGTGTAATCTACTTTTACAAAACCTCTATCTATAGCTTGATTGGCCAAACTAGATGTTTCGGAAAAATTAAGCTTACAGCCCAATGTATGAAAAGCAATTTTTCTTTCGTAATTCATTAAATTTCGTTGTAATTAAAAGTATATCCACCCAATTTATGTTTCTTTTTCAAACTCACATCTTGAATAGATTCGGGCTTCACACCTGTATAATAAATCTCTATTTTCTTTTCATTCAAATCTACATCGGTACTCACCACATTCATAGATTTTGAAGTTAATACTTGAGAAACATATTGATCCAAATTGTGCATCACTATTGATTTTCGCAACGTATGTGTTGTATACCAAAAACCAATCACCAAAATAACACCTCCCAAAATTCCAATTAATAATTTTCCTATTTTTTCAATGGATTCATTTTTGATTCCTAATAAAAAAGTAACCAATAAAGCACCGAACAAAAGGAAAAAAGAAATGACTAAATAAAAGTAAAAACTGGTATTGAGCAAATCCAACTCATAATAAACTAGGCTATAGCCTGTCATTACAAGAGGAATCATAGTGCCTGTAGCTACCGAAACCGCTACAAATACGAATTTTACATTATTTTTAAGGATAGAAACAAATCCTGCAATTCCTGCTATCAACGCCACAAAAATTTCGGCAAACGAACTGTGATTAAACGCTTGCAAACTGGTTTTGGCAATATAAATAGGCGAAATATAAAAATATACCACACTGACTGTAAGTGCCAAAAGAATTTGTATCATTATATTTTTCAACGAAGCCTGAACCAATTGTACATTTTGACTTGCGATGCCTGCGCCCAAACCATAATAAGGCATCATCATAGGGAATAAAATTAATCCTCCAATTACAGCCATCGTTGAGTTTGTATTTAAACCTATGCAAATCAACAAAATAGATATAAACATTGAAATAAACTTCTCTTTGGAAATTTTCAAATGTATGAGAATTGAATTGGGGACAGCGTCAAATTGACTGGGCTCCATATTCAATAAATTTCTAAAAAAAAGTCGTAATCTTTCTAATAATTCCAAAATACTTTATTTATTTTTATAAAAGTTACAAAGATATAAAATTCAAACTATCTACTTGAAAAACAAGCAAAAAGAATTCTAATTAGTTTTTTCGGGACGCATTTGCGGGAACAATAAAACCTCTTGAATACTGGCATTATTTGTAAAAAACATCACCAAACGATCGATTCCTATTCCCAATCCAGATGTAGGCGGCATTCCATATTCGAGCGCTCTTACAAAGTCCATATCTATCATCATCGCTTCATCATCACCTTTTTCTGCCAATTTCATCTGCTCTCTAAAACGATCCATTTGATCGATAGGATCATTGAGCTCGCTGTATGCATTCGCTACTTCTTTTCCATTGATAAACAATTCAAAACGCTCCGTCAAATTAGGGTCATTTCTATGTTTTTTGCACAAAGGAGACATTTCAATAGGATAATCCGTGATAAAAGTTGGCTGAATCATAAATTCCTCGCATTTCTCACCAAAAATTTGATCGATCAACTTTCCTCTTCCCATTGTATTATCCACTGGTACTTTCAACTCTCTACAAACATTGCGAATTTCATCTTCACTCATTTTAGAAATATCCACACCCGTATATTCTTTAATAGCGTCATACATCGATAGTCTTCGGTATGGGCCCGCAAATTCTATTTCATTTTCACCAAAAGCAATTTTAGTTTTGCCAAAAACCTCTTGAGCAATATGCTCTAGCGTTTGTTCGGTAAAAGTCATCATCCAATTGTAATCTTTGTACGCCACATAGATTTCCATTGCGGTAAACTCTGGATTGTGCGTACGATCGATTCCTTCATTTCTGAAATTTTTTGAAAATTCAAAAACCCCTTCAAATCCCCCTACAATCAATCTTTTCAAATACAATTCATTGGCAATACGAAGGTACAATGGAATATCCAAGGCATTGTGATGTGTAATAAACGGACGAGCTGCCGCACCACCTGGAATAGACTGCAATACAGGCGTATCCACTTCCAAATATCCTTTTGCTAAAAAGAAATTACGCATAGATTGAATAATTCTCGAACGAAGCATAAAAGTCTCTTTCACACCTTTATTCACTACCAAATCTACATAACGCATTCTATATCTGGCTTCTATATCGCTAAATGCATCGTGTACATTGCCTTCTTCATCGGTTTTCACTACAGGAAGTGGCCTCAATGTTTTTGACAAAATGGTCAATTCGCTTACGTGAATACTCGTATGGCCCGTTTTGGTTTTAAACGTATAACCTTTCACGCCAATAAAATCTCCTAAATCCAAATATTTCTTAAAAACTGCATTATAAAAAGTTTTATCCTCTCCCGGACAAATTTCGTCTCTATTGATATACAATTGAATACGACCTTTTCCATCTTGCAATTCCGCAAAAGAAGCCTTGCCCATATCACGAACACTCATCAAACGTCCTGCCAATACTACATCTTGAAAATTCTTCTTCTCTTCATCAAATTGCTCCAAAATATCTACAGAATAGGCATTAACCTTAAATTCTGCTGCAGGATAAGGGTCTATCCCAGCTTCGATGATTTTAGCTAGATTATTTCTTCTTTGAATTTCCAATTCGCTCAATTGATGACTACTTGCTGATTCCATTTATATAATTCCTAATTCTTTGATTTTAAAAGCTACAAAAATATAAAAAATCTTTTAGCTAAAAGGCTTTTTGATTCAATTATTAAATAAAAACAATATTTTTGTACCCTTTATTCTAATTTTTAGTCATAAATTTTTAATAATTGAACCATTTACCTCAAATTGACAAAAGCTGGACGCTCTTTTTGGATCGTGATGGCGTAATCAATTCTTTTGAGAAAGGAAAAACGATAGGTTCAATCAAGGATTTTAATTTTATAGCAGGAAGTATTGAAGGGATTGTAATGGCTACACAAATTTTTGAAAGAATAATTGTAGTCACCAATCAGCAAGGTGTTTTTACAAATGAAATAAATGCAACGGAATTAGAAAAAATTCATTTTTATATTCAAGACTCGGTAAAAGCCAAAAAAGGCAAAATAGATGCCATTTATTATTGCCCCTACCCTAGCAAATGGAATCCAAGATGCCGAAAACCAAATCCAGGAATGGCCATTTGGGCAAAACAAGATTTCCCCAAAATTGACTTCAAAAAATCAGTAATTATTGGCGATAGCAAATCGGATATGGAGTTTGGGCACAACTTAGGGATGTATAAAATATTAATTGATAATCAAGAAATTAAAACATTTGAAATTAATTTTGACTTAAAATTTGATAGTTTGGAAGAGTCTATAACCTATTTATCTAGGTATTTGAACTGTTGATAAAAAAAATGTTGTAAAAAGTTGCAATTTTGTCTAAAAATTCTTACTTTTGCACAAAATAAAAGATATGTTATCTGCAACTGCTATAAAAGTAAACCCGAAGTATATAGAAAACCCATTTTCAATCACTGAATTTCTTGAATTTATTGATGATATTTTAAAAGAAAATGCTCCTTTAAATGGCGTATACAAAGCGACTAATAGATTAAGAGCTGTAGAATTGGCAAAAGGCATTTTGGAACGCAATATGAATTTTAAACTTACCGATTCTTTGGTTCAATTGCTCAAAAAACCTAAAACTATAAAATTAGTATTGATTACAGAGCCTTGGAGTATAGATACCGCAAATATTTTGAGAGTTTTGGAAAGTATAGAGATGGCTGGCTTAGGAAAAATACAATTAATGATATTTTTGAGAGAAAATAATACCGATATTACTCAAAAAATTCTAAATGATACCAATACACCCATTCCAAGATTATTGGTATTGGATAGAAAAAATGAAATCAAATGGATTTGGGGCCCAAGAACGGAAAATGCTGAAAATTTTCTACAAGATCTTAAATCAAAAGGAACCGACAAAATGGAACAGTTCAAGTTGATGCAAGAATGGTATGTAAATGACAATGCGCAGTCATTCCAAGACGAATTTGAGAGCCATTTGACTGAGATTTTTTCAGGGTTGTAAAAGATTAGATTTTTAAGATATTAGATTTGAGACATTAGAAAACGTGGAAAATAACGTCTTTAAAAACATTAAAATATCAAATCTATAATCTAACATCTATAATCTAACATCTATAATCTAACATCTATAATCTAATATCTATAATCTAATATCTATAAGCTAATGCTTCAATAATACTTGATTCTTTTTTTCCAGTCGAATAAATAGAAATATCCCCAGCTGATAATGAGCAATATAAACCAATAGAAAATTTCAGATGTCCAAGCCAATGTAAGACTTCCTTGAAGAAGAATAATAGTTATGTACATATACAAATAATAGATAGCTATTGTTATGGTTTCAATAAACAGGGTTGTTTTTGAATTCCCCATCCCCAAAATACTATTAAATGAGACATTGGCATACGGAAGTAAAATAAAGGACGCCAAAAGCATTAATAAAGGATAATAAGCGTCTCGAATTAAATAGGTATCCTTTGTAAATATATCAAAAATTTGATTTCTAAAAATATAAACCATCAATGAAAATGAAATCAGTAGCACGGAACTCAAACGGGCTATTTTGTGAATGGTTTTTGGGATAAAATCTATAGCATGCGCGCCAACTAATTGCCCTACAAGCGTATTAGAGGTATTGGCAAGACAAAATCCGGGAATTGCCATTATTGAAAATAATTGCTTCAAAATAATAGAAATAGCCAACGCTTCGGTCCCCATTCTTTCTATTAATGCAAAGAAATAAACCCACGACCCTAAACTGACAATATGTTGAATCCAAATAGGATACGCCAATTTTATGATCTCAAAAATAGATTGAAAATCAATTTTTCTAATTTTAAAAATGGAATAGGTTTGATTGAAATTTGAATTTATCACTAAATAAATAATCAGAATAAAAAGACCTATAATCTCTGACAAAACAGTAGCCGTAGCGCTTCCCTCAAATCCCATTTCCGTCATTCCCAGCTTACCAAAGACAAGGGTATAATTCAATATAATATTGGACAAAGCCGCTGCAAATTGAGAAATTAAAATAATACGCGTATTTCCAATACCAATAAAAAGGCTTGAAATAACCATTCCTAGCAATAAAAACGGAATTCCCAATGCTCTAATTTTGAACACACGCACCGACATTTCAAAAATAGTAGGATTAGAAATAATCCATTGAAGAAAAATCGAACTGAATAAATAAAGCAAGACAGCCAAAAAGAAAGAAACGGGAATGATAAAATAGATTCCTTGAATCAAAACATCTCCAATTTTATGGTTATTTTTTGCACCGTAATGTTGAGAAATCATCACTTGAACCGAACGAGCACTCCCCCATCCTATCATAAATATTAGCAGTAATATCACACTACTAAATCCTACACTATCCATTTCGTGCTGCCCCAGCTGTCCCATAAAAGCCGTATCTACAACCGCAGAAATAGACTCGCTAATTCCCCCCAGCATTAAAGGTAATGCAATAGCAAAAATAGCCTTGTAAGAAGGAATGGTATTTAACTTCATTAATTTTAGACAATCAAAATGGAGTGCAAATGTACATATTTTTATTTCAGAATATGTTCTAATAATAAATTGCTAATATCTCAGGCTAAAGCCTGAGGCTATTGAATGTATAATTTTTGATTTCTCTGGCTAAAGCCAGAGGCTATTGATCCCTTTTTAATTTCCTTTTCAGGTTATAGCTTTAGGCTAATGATTATTTTTTCTCTGGCTAAAGCCAGATGCTATTGAATAAAAAATACAATTTCCAATCACAAGTCACTAAACCCTAAAACCTAATCCCTAAAACCTATTTCAATAACATCAATTGACCTTTATATTCTTGTAGGTTTCCGTCTTTGTATCCAACTTCTATTTTGTATAAATAAATATCATTTTTACATAATTGTCCTTTGAATGAGCCGTCCCAGCAAAAATCTATCAAATTACTTGAATATACTTTTTGACCAATTCTATCAAAAATCTGTACCGATATTTTATCTATATTTG